>JAQCHM010000041.1 GCA_027730885.1 Actinomycetota bacterium
GGGCTGGCCCTCTTGCAGAACTGGGCTTAGGGGCGAACACCGGACGGAGGGACCCGGCGCTCGCCCGATCTGCGTCAGCCGCCTTTGAGGGTCTCGATGAAGTGCACCTCGGCGCCGTCGGGCAGCGACTCGAACATGGCGTCGGCGACGATCTCGCCATCGATGGCGACCGATGTGCCGTCGCTCAACCGAACACCGAGGCCGGGATACATCCCGTCGAGAGCAGCGACGAGTCGCCGAACCGACGGGGCGTCGACCTCGAGGTCGGCCACCCCGCCGGTGAGACGGCGGAGCTCGGCGGAGAAATGCACCTTGACCGGCATGCCGGAGCCAATCAGGCTGACCGACTAGCCCTCGAGGAGGGCGTCAAGGATGCGGATCGGGGACAACGGCAGATGGCAGATGCGCTTGCCGGTGGCGCTGTCGACCGCGTTGGCCACTGCAGCCAACGGTGGCACGATGCCCACCTCGCCGACCCCGCGCACCCCATAGGGGTGTCCCGGATTCGGAACCTCGACGATGACCGTGTCGATCATCGGGAGGTCAGAAGCAACCGGCATCCGGTAGTCGAGGAAGCCTGCGTTCTCCATGACGCCATCGGCGTTGTGGACGTATTCCTCGTTGAGCGCCCAGCCGATGCCCTGGGCGACGCCGCCCTGGAACTGACCCTCGACGTAGCTCGGGTGGATGGCCCGCCCTGCGTCCTGGGCGGTGGTGTAGCGCACGATGGTGACCACGCCGGTTTCGGGATCGACCTCGAGGTCGCACATCTGGGTGGAGAAACCCGCTCCGACGCCTCGAGCATTGAGCGAGGCACTGGCCGCGATCGGGCCGCCGGTGCGGGCCCAACCCTTGGCGATGTCGGCCAACGACAGCGGCGGCTGGGAACCGTCGACCATCTGGGCCTGACCGTCGACCCATTCGACCTGATCAGCCGCAACATCCCATTGCTTTGCCGCCCGGCCCCGCAGGTCCTCGATGATCATCCGACACGCGTTCACGACGGCGCCACCTGTAGCCAGCGTGGTCCGGCTGCCGCCGGTCACGTCGTTGAATCCGACGGTGGCGGTGTCGGCGACATTGGGGCTGATCCGAGCCACGTCGACACCCAGCTCCTCGGCGGCCATGAGCGCCATCGATGCCCGACTGCCGCCGATGTCCGGCGAACCGGTGAGCACGTTCACCGTGCCGTCCTCGTTCACGTTCACCGTGGCCGAGGAGTTCATGCCGGCGTTGAACCAGAAGCCGACGGCGATGCCGCGCCCCTGGTTCGGCCCAAGCGGCTCCTGGTAGTTGGGGTGATTCTTGATCGCCTCGAGGGTCTCCTTGTAGCCGATCCGGGGGAACTTGGGCCCGTAGGTGGCGGTGTCGCCCTCTTCGACGACGTTGGCCAAGCGGAATTCGATCGGATCCATGCCGATGGATTTCGCGATCTCGTCCATGACGCTCTCGACCGCGAATCCCGAGATCGGCGCGCCCGGCGCCCGGTAGGCCGCGACGCGGGGCTTGTTGACCACGACGTCGAAGCCTTCGATGGTGAAGTTCTCGACCTTGTACGGTGCCAGGCAACACATGGCAGCCGCTCCGACCGGTGATCCGGCATAGGCGCCCGCTTCGAACCACAGATGCACGTCGGCCGCGGTGATCTTGCCATCCTTGGTCGCGCCGATCTTGGCGGTCATACGACTACCCGAGGTCGGGCCGGTTGCGCGGAACACCTCGTCACGGCTCATGACGATCTTGACCGGTCGACCGGCCTTCTGTGACAGCTTGATGGCCAAGGGCTCGAGGTAGATGACGGTCTTGCCGCCGAAGCCGCCACCGATCTCGGCCGGGATCACCCGGATACGGCCCGAGTCCCAACCGAGGACCTGTGCGCTGTAGGTTCGCATGGCGAAATGGCCCTGCGACGAGCACCACACCGTCGAACGGCCATCGGGGGTGGTGTCGGCCACCGCGGCGTGCGGCTCGATGTAGCCCTGATGGACCGGCTTGGTGGTGAACTCGTGCTCGACGACGACATCGGCTTCAGCGAAGCCCTTGTCCAGATCGCCACCCTGGTAGATGACCCTGCTGGCCACGTTGGACGGCTCGGTCGCAGCCGGCTCGGAACCCTTGGTGAGCATGCCGTCGTGCAATACCGGAGCTCCGGCTGCCATCGCCTGGTCGACGGTCAGAACGTGGGGCAACACCTCGTAGGTGACCTTGATCGCGTCGAGCGCGGCCCGGGCCTGGGCGCGGGAGGTGGCCGCAACCGCGGCGACGACATGACCCTCGTACAACACCTTGTCGCGTGCGATGGTGTTGCTGGCCATGTCCTTCTCCTTACCCATCGCCGGCGGGAAGTCGTCGCCGGTGATGACCGACTTCACTCCCGCCATGGCCTCGGCCTCGCTGGTGTCGATCGAGAGGATCTTCGCGTGGGCGTGCGGCGAGCGCAGCACAGCCCCGTGGAGCATTCCGGGCAGGTAGAGGTCGGCACCGAACTTCGCCCGGCCCGTAACCTTTTCGAATCCGTCCGGCCTGATCGGGCGGGTGCCGACCCATTTGTAGCCAGGATTGGTGGTTGCTGGATCTTCGGCGATGGTCATGCCTGGACCTTTCCATTCTCTCGGAGCTGGACCGCTGCTTCCTTCACAGCGCGGACGATCTTGTCATAGCCGGTACAACGGCAGAGGTTACCGGCGAGTGCGTAGCGGATCTCGGTGTCGTCGGGGTTCGGGTTCCGATCGAGCAGCACCTTCGAGGCGACGAGGAACCCGGGGGTGCACACACCGCACTGCAACGCGGCGCCCTCGAGGAAACACTGCTGCAGAGGGTGAAGGTGATCGCCGTCGGCGAGCCCCTCGACGGTGACGATGGTCGAGCACTGGGCCTCGGGCGCGAAGACCAAGCAGGACGCCGTCAGGTCCCCGTTCATGATGATCGAGCAGGCGCCGCAGTCGCCGGTGCCGCACCCTTCCTTCGCTCCGGTCAAGCCGACTTCGTCGCGCAGCGCGTTGAGCAACGATTCGCCATCCTCGGTGAGGAAGTCGGTCTCGTCGCCGTTGATGATGCAGGTGACATGGGTTTTCGTTGACATGGTTGAGAAACTCCGATGAGGTAGGTGCGTCGTGCTCAGGCAGCCGAGGCCCGAGCGATGGCGGCGAGGATGGAGCGGCGGGCGAGGACCCCGGCGACGTGTCGCCGATACTTGATCGTGCCTCGCTTGTCGTCGATGGGATTACAGGCTGCGCTGGCCGCGGCGGCCACCGCAGCGAGGACGTCGTCCGACGGTGCGCCGTTGGTGAGCGCCGCGCCGAGCAACGCAGCCTCGGCATCGGGAACCCGCACGACCGTGGGAGCGACCGCCCCGAGGGCCAGCGTCGCCGAGGAGATGGTTCCTGCACCGTCGAGATCGACCCTGGCCCCGGCACCGACGACGGCGATGTCCATCTCGGTCCGCGGCGTGAGACGGAAGTAGGCGTCACCGCTGTTGGTCGTCGGGCGATCGATCTCGAACTCGATGATGAACTCGCCAGGAGCGAGCGAGGTGCGACCAGGGCCTGTCGGGACATCTTGCACCGCGATGGTGCGAGTCCCCGCGCCGGACGCGATGACCGCACGCGCCCGGTTGGCGAACAACGCCGGCACCGAGTCGGCGGCAGGAGAGCTGTTGCACAGGTTCCCGCCCAGGCTCGACCGGCTCTGTACCTGATCGGAGCCGATGAGTCCGGAGGCCTCAGCGAGGCCGGGGAACGATGCCACGAACGCCGGGTTCGAGGTGAGTCTGACGGTGGGAGCGGCGGCGCCGATGACCCACATCGAACCGGTGTCGGTCACCGAGATCAGGCGTTCGATGCCCTTGAGATCGATGAGCCCGTCGGGTGCGGGTCGTCCGGAGCGCATCTGCGGCACCACATCGGTGGCACCAGCGAACACTCGGCGGTTGGGGCCGGACGAGAGCAGTTCGACCGCTTCCTCGATGGTCGATGGGCTGAAATACTTCACGGGCAATCCCCCTGGGTTGAAGGTCACCGAGAACCTACTGGCGACGACCCCTCGCTGTCACGCCCGTCGGCCAGTGCCGTCACACCCGACGAAGCACGAGCACCGCAACGTCGTCGTCGATGGGCCCGCCGGCGAAGTCTCGGGCGGCCTCGACCAGCACCTTGGTGAGCACGTCGGGCGCCGCCGTCGGATCACGACGGATCATACCGGCGACCCCGTCCTCGCCGAACAGCGCATCACCGCGACGGGCCTCGGACAGGCCGTCGGTGTACAGCACCGCGACGTCGTCGACATCCCAGGAGATCTCCCGGGAATGATACGGAGCGGTGGGGTCGAGCATGAGCAACGGACCGGTGGCACCGAGGGGACGGACCTCCCTGCCATGCCAGACGAACGCCGCCGGGTGACCGGCAGAGGCGTAGCGGAGGGTCTCGGCCTCGTTGTCGAAGACCAGAACGACCAATGACAGGAACTCGTCCCCTCGCTCGATCACCGACATCTGCGCGTTCAGGTTCTCGAGGGCCTGGCCGGGATCTCGATACTGCAGGAGGAAGGCGCGCAACAGGTACTTCGCCTGGAGCGCGGTGATGGACGGTTCGATGCCGTGGCCGGTGACGTCGCCGATGACCGCGGCGACGCGATCACCATCGATCCGGAAGACGTCGTAGAAGTCGCCGGCCAAGGCACCCGAACCCGGCTGATAGGCCCGCCCGATCTCCAGGCCGGGGAAGGCAGGCAGCTCGGAGGGGGCGAGGCGGGCGGGCCACTGCAAGGGCGCCAATTCTTCCTGCGTCAGCACCTCGCGAGCGCGCTGGTCGAGCTCACTGCGACTCGCGGCGATGCGGGCGACCTCGGCCAGGTTCCGGCGTCGGACGATGGTGAGGAGCGACGGCACAGCCAAGACGCCCGACACCAGGCGCAACAATGGCGGAACGTCGAGCAGCCAGACCAGGACCAGCACCGTGCCCGAACCGAGCGCGCCGACAGCAGACTGGAAGTCCCTGCGGTATTCGGCCCACGCCAGGCGCCACAGATCCGGGTCGGCGATCTCGGCCGTGAGCCGGCCGGCTACTCGCCGCCGCCCAACGGTGGCCCGAGCCCAGACGACCGCAGCGACCGCACAGACCACCGCCGCAACCGCGGGGACCAGCCGTTCCATGGGGGCGAGCCTACTCGTTCCGTTTCCTCACCCGGAGCTTTATGGGCGTCGGCCCGAAGTCAAACGCCTCGCGGAGGCTCCGCTCGATGTAACGCAGATAGTGACCCGGCAGGTCACGGTTTGCGAACAAGGTGAAGGTCGGGGGATCGACCGCGCCTTGCGTTGCGTAGAGAATACGCCCACCCGCCGGCGCCGGTTGCATCTGTTGCGCCAGCCGCACGACGTCGTTCACCTTCCGGGTCGGCACCCGGTGTGAGTACGCGTCGATGGCGATGTTCATCGACGGCAGCAGTTTCTCGACCCCGCGCCCGGTCAGGGCCGACACACGATGCACGGCGACCTCGGGCAGGAAGCTGAGCTTGCGAGCGATCTGGTCGGCGAGGTCCAGGCGCCCCTCGGTGTCGAGAAGATCCCACTTGTTGAGCACGATGACGATGGGGCAACCGGCGGCGTCCACCCGTTCGGCCAGGCGCTGGTCCTGCTGGGTGACGCCCTCGCTGGCGTCCACGACGAGCAAGGCGATGTCGGCCGTGTCGACGGCCTTGAGTGCCCGCACCACCGAGTAGTACTCGGTGTCCTCATCGATTCGGCTACGACGGCGCATGCCCGCGGTGTCCAGGAAACGCACAGGTCCGGCGGACGTCTCGACCACCGTGTCGACGGTGTCACGTGTCGTGCCCGGCATGTCGTGGACCACCGATCGGTCCTCGCCGATCAGTCGATTGAATAGCGTCGACTTGCCGACGTTGGGACGCCCGACGAGTGCGACTCCGAAGACTCGGCGGTCGTCTGCTTCCTCGTCGGGATCACCGACATCCGAGGGCAGAGCAGAGACCAGGTCGTCGAGCAGGTCGCCGACACCTCGGCCGTGCAGCGCGCTCACCGGATGCGGCGTTCCCAGGCCGAGCGCGACGAGTTCCCACACCTGATCGACGTGAACGGCGTCGTCGACCTTGTTGGCGACCACCATCACCGGAATGTCCACCGATCGAATCCGGCGGACGATGTGCTCGTCCTCCTCGGTGATGCCAACAGAGGCGTCGATGACGAGCATCAACACGTCTGCGGTGTCGATCGCAGCCTCGGACTGGCGGGACACCTTTCGTTCGATCTCGGTTCCACCAGTGAGCCAGCCCCCGGTGTCGACGAGTATGAACTCCTTGCCCTGCCACTCGGCATCGACCGCCTTGCGGTCTCGGGTCACACCGGGCTTCTCCTCGACGATGGCTTCACGGCGTCCGATGATTCGGTTGAGCAACGTCGACTTGCCAACGTTGGGTCGGCCGACGATGGCCACGGTCGGCTTCATGATGTCTCCAGGGTTGAGCGGGCGCCGAGCGCACGCCGAAGGGAAATTCCGTCGGTCGCCACGATCTCGACGGGTTTGGGAAGGTCTTGGGGAGCGAGCCCGTCCAGGAACACCCCACGGGTGAGACAGACGTCGGGCAACAGGTAGCGGTGACCCGGGGGTTCCGAGGCGAGCGCCTTGGCGACGTCGGCTCCGACCATGAGCCCGGTGACGCCGATGTTCCCGCCGAAGAAGTCGTTGGCCACCTCGATGATGCGAACATCGTCGCGCGTCGCCGATTCGACCAGGGGTCGGAGCACCGCAGCGCCGTACGGTCCGGTGAGGATTCCAACCGGCGCGTCTGGCCGCGGCCGCAGGGTGACACGCGCCGATGCGTCGCCGGCCAACCGGGGTGAGCGATAGCCCTCGGCCGGGGCAGCATCGATCGACGAGAAGAAGCCTGCCCTCGGGCCGATCGGGAGGTCGGCCGCTCCCGAGAACTCGAGCTCGAAACTGCGGACCATCCCGATGCCGTCCTCGTGCAGGACGAAGTTTCCGTAGGTGTCGGCAGGAGGAAACGGTCGAGCAGCGAGGAGGTAGTACTCGTCGGCGGCGAACACCAATCTGCGACCCAACAACTCGAGGTAGGTCTGCTGCCACGCCTCGACGATGTCGACCACGCGTTCGGCCTCGGCGGTGGTGTGAGGCCTCATCGATGCTTCGGACGAGTGGGCACTGACACCGAGGGGGACGACGGCCAGCGACTCGAGCTCGGGGTACGAGTCGAGCACTCCGGTCAGCGTGAGATCGAGCGCGTCGCCGTCGTTCAGACCGGGGCAGACGACCACCTGACCGTGGATCTCGATGCCGTGGTCGAGCAGGGCCCGCAGCCAGCGCAGGCTTGTGGCGCCGCGGCGATTGCGCAACAACTCCGACCGCAGCTCCGGGTCGGTGCTGTGAATGCTGACGTACAGCGGCGACAAACCTTCGGTGACGACCCGTTCGAGATCCGCTTCGGTGAAGCGGGTCAACGTCGTGAAGTTGCCGTAGAGGAACGACAACCGGAAGTCGTCGTCCTTGACCGACAGGCTTTTGCGCATACCGGGCGGGAGTTGGTAGATGAAGCAGAACCCGCAGTGGTTGTCGCAGGTGCGGACCTGGTCGAACAACGCCGACTCGACCTCGATCCCGAGGGGCTCGCCGTCGACCTTGTCGATCTCGAAGGTCAGCCCCAGTCCGCCGCGATCGACGTCGAGCACGGGATCGCCGGCGTCGACCAGGATCTGGTAGCGAATGATGTCCCTGGGGGCCTCGCCGTTGACCGCAGTCAGGAGGTCGCCGACGGCCACTCCGGCCCGTCGGGCGGGAGAATCGGGCAGCACTGCGATGACCCGGGGATACGACACGTTCGTCAAGTGTACGAGAACCGTGCGTATCCTGGTCCTCGTGGCCGTCGAACAGGTGCTTTTGTGTGCTCCCCGCGGGTTCTGCGCCGGCGTCGAGATGGCCATCAAAGCCTTGTCCTGGATGGTTCGGGCCTTCGAGCCTCCGGTCTACTGCTACCACGAGATCGTTCACAACAAGCGTGTCGTTGAGCGGTTCGTGGCCCAGGGCGTCGTGTTCGTCAACGACATCGACGACGTGCCACCCGGTCGACCCATCATGCTCTCGGCCCACGGGTCGGCGCCCGAGGTCGTTGCCGCGGCCAAGGAGCGCGGAAGCTACGTCGTGGACGCCGTCTGTCCCCTCGTTACCAAGGTGCATCACGAGGTCAAGACCAGGGCCGACAAGGGGTTCCGCATCATCTACGTCGGCCACGATGGCCACGAAGAAGCGATCGGCACCATGGCCGTTGCGCCGGCATCGATCAGCCGGGTCGAGACCGTCGCCGAGGTCGAAGCCCTTCCCGACTTCGACCAGCCCACCGCCCTGCTCGCGCAGACCACCCTGTCGCACCGGGACTGGTCGAGCGTCGCCGAGGCCGCTCGAGCCCGTTTCCCGGATCTCTGGCAACCTGGCCGTTCGGACCTCTGCTTCGCCACGACCAACCGACAGTCGGCCCTCACGGCCATCGCCTCCCGCTGTGACGCGGTGGTCGTCATCGGCTCGGCGAACAGCTCCAACACCAAGGCGCTCGCCAGTCTGGCCAGCGAAGCCGGCTGCGCCCGCGTCCTGAGGGTCGACGGCCCCCAGGAACTGCCCACCGATCTCGACGGCGTCATCGGCGTGACCGCCGGGGCCTCGGCGGCCGAAGACGTTGTTGCTGCGGTCATCGCCCACCTGGCCCCGACCAACGGCGTCGACGAGATTCGCATCACCGACGAGGACGAGTACTTTCCCCCGCCCCGATCGCTCCGCGAGCTCATGACCACCATCGATGTGGTGGCCACGTTGGGCCTCGGCGGCTCCCTTGCCAATCGTCCCAAGCTGGACGATCGCCACATCGACGCCTCGGAAGTGTTGGTTCACCTCTCGCGTTGACCGGCCCTGTTGCCGACACCGCCCTCTTCGCGGGTGCGTCGGCCGCTACAGGCCTGCGCGGATCTGCGCCTGGTCGAACAGTTCCTGGAGCGTCGGCTGGAGGGTGGCGGTAAGTGCTTTGACTTCGCTCCGCTTGGCCCGTCCACCTTCGACACGAGCCGGCGGCTGGAGGGGCGCGCCGATGACCAGCACGATCTTCGAGGGGCGGATGAAGCGCGCCCCGACCGCCATGGCCCGTTCGGCTCCCCCGATGCCCACCGGCACGATGGGCACGCCGACGCGAGCGGCGAGGAACGCCGCGCCTTCCTTGAGGTCACCGACGAGGGGCCCGCTTCCCCTCGTCGACTCGGCGAAGATCACCAGCGGTTCACCCCCGGTGAGCACTGCTTCGGAGATCCGGAGCGCCTGTCGATCGGTCATCTCGCGTTCGACCGGAAAGCCGCCGACCGAACGCAGGAACCAACCGAGTCCGGGGACGGCGAAGTACTTCTCGGCCCCCATGTAACGCAGCATGCGCGGCGACACCGCGCAGACGATCGGCGTGTCGAGAATGGACCGATGAGCCCCAGGGGCGAGCACGAAGCCCCCCGAGATCGGGACGTGCTCGGCCCCCTGTACCTCGATGCGGAACCACACTCGCATCCACGCGCTGACGATGATGCGGGCGACTCGGTAGAACCGGCGTGACGCAGCAGAGGGCCCCACCCCTACTCCCCGGTTTCGTCGAGTTCGCGCACCAGAAGGGCAACGACTTCGTCGATCAACAGATGGCTCGTGTCAACTTCGATCGCACCATCGGCTCGACGAAGCGGGTCGTGTTGGCGTCCCGAGTCGAGCGCGTCCCTTCGAGCAAGATCGGCCGCAACTGCGTCGTAGGAGAGGTCGGTCACCTCCTGCGCCCGGCGCGCCGCCCGGACCTCGGGCGACGCCGAGAGGTAGATCTTGAGACGGGCGTCGGGGAAGACGACGGTACCGATGTCTCGACCTTCGAGCACGCCGCCGCCCCGACGATGGGTCCACTCCCGCTGTCGGGACACCAACTCCCTGCGGACTGCTGCGTTGGCCGCCACCGTTGGCACCACGCGCGTCACCTCCGGACCGCGGATCTGAGTGGTTGCGTCGATCCCGTCGACGATGACCGTGCCGTCGCGGTGTAACACCAGTTCCATCGTGCGGGCGATCTCGGCAACGGTCTCGTCCTCGCTGGGATCGACCCCGCGGCCGAGCACTGCGAATGCAACCGCGCGGTACATGGCTCCGGTGTCCAAGTAGTCGACGCCCAGCGCGTCGGCGAGACGTCGGGCAACCGTCGTCTTTCCCGAACCGGCGGGTCCGTCGATGGCGACCACCAGCAGTGCAGAACCATCCACGTCGGGAACGGTACTGGCCGCCGATGGTGCTCCAACCACGATCAATCCAGTTGATGCAAGGTCGGGTGGTATCCCCGAGTCATGAGTCCGCCGACGAGGCGCTCGCCGAGCGCAGCATCGACCATCAGCTGGATGACCCCGCGGGAGCCCTCGGAGGAGTGGCTGATCTCGAGGTCGAGGATGTTGACGTCGAGTTCGGCGGCGAGGGTGGCAATGGCAGCGATCTCGCCGGGCCGGTCGGGAATCGGGACCGAGATCTCGGCGACTCGCTCGACGACGCCGTAGCCGGTCGGCAGGTTCATGCGGGCCGTCCGCGCCTTGTTGAGGAGGTCGAGCAAACCGGCCCGATCCTGCCGGATGACCAGTCCGCGAACGTCCTCGAGCCCCTCGATGAGCCGGCCCAACCCGGCGACGATCGCTTCACGGTTGGCGATGCAGATGTCGGGCCAGATCGAGGCACGACCTGACGAGATGCGGGTCATGTCACGAAAACCGCCGGCGGCCAGGCGAAGGAGTGCCCGATGCTCGACGGAGGTGTCGGCAGCAAGGCACATCAGCGAAGCAGCGGTCAGGTGGGGCACGTGCGACACCTGCGCGACCAGGTTGTCGTGCACGTCAGGGGCCAAGGCAATGACTTCGCACCCGAACTGACGGACGACCGATGCCACCATGGCAAAGGCCGCCTCGTCGGTGGCCGACGTCGGCGTGAGTACCCACATCGCTCCGCCGAAGAGGTCGGGGTCCGCGCCGATGATGCCGTCCTGCTCCGAACCGGCCATCGGATGTCCTCCGACGAAACGTGGGTCCTGTACGAGATGACAGATCTCGGCCTTGGTCGAACCGACATCGGTGACGATGCCCGCCGTCGTCTCGAGCGCCTGGGCTGCGAGCGTCGGGATCGAGCCGACCGATGCCGCGAGGAACGTGATCTCGGCCTGAGGGTCAGGGCCGACCCGGTCGGCCGCGCCCCGGTCGACCGCCTGGCGGGCCACCGCCCCGTCGATGTCGACAACCGAGACGTGCCAGCCCAGCTTGCGCAGTGCCATGCCAACGGAGCCGCCGATGAGCCCCGCGCCCACGATCATGGCCCTGCGGGGGGCGTCAGGCGCCGAAGATGTCGGCTGCTCGTTGTCGGTCATCGCAACTCCCCATCGCCCGGTTCGGCCAGCTCGGGTCGCAAGGCGGTTGCCCCACGCAGGAAGACGTGGCGAAGCTCCGAACGAGGTCGGTCGGTCTGCACGTGCGCGAGCAACCGCACGCACAGCCGGAGTGAACCCTCGACGTCCTGCTCCTGGGCGCAGAGCAACGGGACGTCGGTGAGCCCGAACGCTCGGGCCCCGATGCCCGGGGCCGCGGCTCGGACGTCCGCTGTGGTGGTGAAGTAGACGCTGATGAGGTGATCGTGCGTGAGACCGTTCCGCTCGTAGAGCAGTTCGAGGAGCTGGATGGTGCGGGCCTTGATCTCATCGGCCGCGTCGACGTCGATCGTTGTGGCACCGCGAAGGGCGAGAACACGCATGGGCGGGCAGACTACCGGGGCGATTCCGTCGGTGGGACCGAAGCGACTGCCCGTTGCAGCGCAAGGAGTTCGCGCTGTTCGAGCACACGGAACTCGCCCGGCCTGAGGCGGGTGTCGGTGATGGGGCCGATCCTGGTTCTGACCAGACGCTGCACCGGATGACCCACGGCATCGCACATTCGACGAACTTGCCGGTTCCGCCCTTCGTGGATGACCAGCCGAATCAACCCCGGCGAGATCTCCGAAGCCTGGGCCGGAGCGGTGAGCCCGTCGTCGAGTTCGACGCCTTCACGGAGTCGGCGAAGCGTGTGGCGTGTCGGATGCCCGGACACGTGGACCAGGTACTCCTTCTCGACGCCGAAGCTGGGATGCGTCAGCCGATGGGCCAACGTGCCGTCGTTGGTGAGCAGCAGCAGACCTTCGGTCTCGTAGTCGAGGCGGCCGACGGAGAACACGCGGGGATCGGAAGGGACGAGGTCGAGAGCGATCGGTCTGCCCTCGGGATCATCTGCTGTGACCACGACCCCGTTCGGCTTGTTGAGCAGATAGGTGATCGTGTCGGGCAACACCGAGATCGCCGCGCCGTCGACCTCGATGAGGTCCGTGAGCGCGTCGACCCGCGCGCCGGGGATGGCACGACGCCCATTGACCTTCACCCGACCATCGGCGATGAGATCGTCGCACACTCGACGCGACCCGATGCCGACGCGGGCGAGCACCCGCTGCAGGCGCTCGCCCTCGTTGAGCTGCGCACCGTTCGCGTCGGGGTCGTTCGAGTGATCGCAGGTCAAGGCAACGGTCCGGCCGTACCGACCGCTCCGCCGGTCGCACCGGTGAGATCGATGATCACTGGGTCCCGAACCCCGACATCGGCTCGCAGGGTCTGCTCCAGGGCTTCGACCACGGCGGCCGATGGCACGAAGTTGCCGAGCGGCGGAAGGTCGTCGAGCGATGCCAGACCGAGCCGTTCGAGGAAATCGACCGTCGTCCCGAAAAGGATCGCTTGACCGGGACCGGTGTCCTGTCCGACCTCGGTGACGTAGCCACGCTGCAGCAGGGTGCGCAGCACGCCGTCGACGTTCACTCCGCGAATGGCCGACATCTGAGCGCGAGAGATCGGCTGCTTGTACGCGACGATCGCCAGGGTCTCGAGCGCCGCGCTGCTGAGACGCGCTGTCTGCCCATCGAGCACGTACCGCTCGATGTACGGCGCCATGTCCGCGTGGGTCTGGTACCGCCATCCGCCGGCGACCTGCGTCAGCTCGAAGCCCCGCCGCTGGGCCTGGTAGCCCTCGGAGAGCTGCACGCAAAGGGCGTGAACGGCGGCGACGGGAAGCTCGAGCAGTTGGGCAAGCACCTGCTCATCGATGGGATCGGTTGCGAGCAGGACGATGGCCTCGATGGCCCGGGCCGCATCGAGCAACAGTTCCTCGCGTGCCGAGTCGTCGAGGTACGGGGCACGAACCGGCTGGTTGAGGTCAGCGCTGTCGAGATCAGGATTGTCGAGGTTCTCGTACATGTTCATCCTTCGTAGGAATCGACACCGGCGAGCACGGTGTCGCGGTCGAGGGGCGTCGGGATGCCTTCGTGGCTGTCGGCGGCCATCGCGCCCTCAGGGCCAAGGCCGGTCCAGGTCACCGACAGCTCGCCGAACATCTGCGACTGCTCGATCTCGACCATGCCTTGCTTGAACAACTCGAGCACCGCCAGGAAACGTACGACGACCTCGAGCCGATCGGTGATGCCGGACACGATCCGACGAAATGAGGTCGGGCCTGAGCGGGGTAGGGCGTCGAGGAGTTCGGCAATGGCGTCGTTGACGCTGGCGGTCACGATGGTCAGATGGCCGAGCGACACCTGGGGAAGCGGCTTCTCCTTCGCCACTCGCAGGAAGGCTCGGCGAAGATCCTCGGGTTTGACCCCTGAGAGCAGGTCGGGCGAGAGTTCGAGGTACGGCTCTTCCAGACCGACGCGGCGCGGCATGCTGAGCGACGCATGTACGGCGAGCTGGTCGATGACCTTGGCCGCGTCCTTGAAGGTCTTGCATTCGAGGAGCCGACTGAGCAGCAGATCACGTTCCTCCCACAACCCGAGCTCCTCGTCGAGGTCGACGCCTCCGTCGACCGGCAGGAGTCGCCGGCACTTGAGTTCGACCAACGTGGCCGCGATCAGCAGGAACTCGGTGGCGACG
>JAQCHM010000042.1 GCA_027730885.1 Actinomycetota bacterium
GCGTTGTCCTGCATGATCATTCTGATTGCCTCGGGACCCAGCGTGGACAGTGTCTGGGCTAGACGCTGGTCGTCGCGCGGGTAGAGGCATGTGGGGTGGGGAAAGTCGGTCTCGAACATGAGGCACTGGGGTCCCAGGAAATCGACCGCGGCACCAACCATCGCCTGCTCGAACCAGAACGTCCCAAAGAACTGGCGACGGAAGTAGTCGGAGGGCTTGAGACTGAGAAACGCCAACTCGTTGGGCGCTGTCTCGAGCAGTTGATGGTCGAGGCACTCGAGGAAGAAGGGAAGCCAGCCGATCCCGCTCTCAACCGATACGAAACGGAGATGGGGGAAGCGCTCGGGAACACCGGAATAGATCAGATTCCCGATGACGCGTGCGTTGCCCATGAACAGGTTGGCGGAACCCACAGCGAGCTTTCGCTCCTGGCCGAAGGATGGCCAAGGGGCTTTCCCGAAGAAGTCCAGGTTGCCCTTGGAGGAGCCGATGTGGAAGTTGACAGGGAGCGACCGATCGCTGCAGGCCTGCCAGATCGGGTCCCAATCAGGTTGGGCCATGTCGGGAAGTCCGGCCTCCTCGGGGTTCGAGCAGGTCACGATGCCCCGGAGGCCGTTGGCGTGGATGCGCTCGATCTCTCGGGCGGCTGCGTCGAGATCCCACCACGGAAGGAGTGCCATCCCGTAGACCCGGTTGCCGGTCGCTTCCTGGAACTCGACGAGGGCGTCGTTGTAGATCTGGACGCTGATGAGGCGCAGCATGTCGTCAGGCGATTTGAGGAACTGCTGATTCCCGAAACCGGCGACATTGGGGTACATGACCTGGGCGTGGACGCCGAGTGCGTCCATCATGGCGACTCGGGCCTCCGCGTCGAAGCTCGCTCGGTGAACCATGTCGTTGTCGAGCTCGAAGAAGGCAGTTCCGGTGATCTTGTCGCCTTGCGGATCGATGACGCTCGATGCGATCGGGAGACCGATCGGAATGTCCCCGTCGAACCACCACCTCCGGCGGCCCTGCTTCTCGGCCATCTGAGGCACTCGGTCGACGTAAGCCCGAGGGGCGCGAGAGGTCCACAAGTCATAGGGCTCAGACCAATGGGTGTCGGTGTCGATGACCTTCAACCCCGCGACCGCTGAGTTGAGCGTCGGGGTGTCCGCACTGAGAGATGGGGCCATGGAGCGACCTTAGTCCCGGCCTGAGATGCAGAGAAAGCCTCGCCTGTTGACGCCGCTCGGCCGGAGCCACACGAGCCCTCAGATCTAACCTTGCGATCCAACCTTGCGACCAAACCATGCCAGGCGTAGCGTTCGGCGATGTCTTCGACCTCAGGCCTTGATCAGGGAGCAGTGGACCGCCTGCTCGAGCGGGTTCGCCGGGAGGTGGACGAGGGGCTTTTGCCGGCGGTGCAGGTGGCCCTGGGATTCGGCGGTGAGATCGTCGTGGAGGAATGCTTCGGACAGGCCGACCTGAACAGCCGGTTCTGTCTTTTCTCCGCGACCAAGCCGTTCGTGGCTGCCACGCTCTGGACCCTGATGGCTGAGGGAACCGTCGACATCACTGCTCCCGTTGTCGCCTACATCCCGGAATTCGCGGGTGAGGACAAGGCGCAGATCACCGTTGAACAGGTCCTGCTCCACACGTCTGGCTTTCCCCACGCCCCACTGGGCCCGCCTCGCTGGTCCGACCGAGCAAGTCGAGTTCAGCGAATGTCGGAGTGGCGGCTCAACTGGCAGCCTGGCACCCGATTCGAGTATCACCCAACCTCGGCTCATTGGGTTCTGGCCGAGATCATCGAGCGGGTGACGGGAGCGGACTATCGCGACGAGATCGCTCGACGTGTCACCGGACCCGCAGGTCTTCCTCGCATCGTGGGGTTCGCCGAGGCCGATCAAGGCGGGATCGTTGACCTCGTGTTGGTCGGAGAACCGGCCACCGCCGACGAACTCGAAGCCGTTTTCGGAGTTCGGGAGTTGCCCGGTAGCGAGGTCACCGATGACCTGGTGTTGCGCTTCAACCAGCCCGACGTTCGCGCAGTGGGCGTGCCAGGCGGCGGAGGCTTCGGTCGGGCTCGCGACCTGGCGCTCTTCTACCAGGAGTTCCTCCACAATCCCCACGGCATCTGGGATCCGGACGTTCTCGCCGAGGTCACCGGCACGGTCCGAAACTCGCTTCCGGATCCGATGGGCGTGCCGGCCAATCGGTCGCTCGGCCTCGTTCTCGCCGGCGACGACGGGCGTTCACACCTGCGGGGCATGGGTAGAACGGTCTCGGCCGCGGCCTTCGGGCACAACGGCGCCGGCGGACAGTTGGCGTGGGCTGATCCGGCCACCGGCCTGTCGCTCGGCTATGTTACCAACGGGTATGACCGCCACCAGATTCGGGAACCGCGTCGGAGTTCGGCGGTTGCCAGCCTGGCGGCCGCGTGTGTCCTGCCAGGCTGAGGCTCCTTCATCGGCTTTGATCAGCCTCAGGTGGTCGCGCTCTGGAGCAGCCGAGTGATTATTGGCGCGCTGAGGAGCACGATGATCACCCGCGTTGTGTGGACCGAGATGACGATGAGGGGATCAGCGCCGAGGTCACCGGCCATCACGGTCATCTGAGAGAGGGCTCCAGGTGAGGTTGCGAGGTAGCTGGTCATCGGATCGAGACCGCCGACCTTGGTCAGGATCACTGCAAGCAGTCCGCTGAAAGCGAGGAGCACGAGGATCGCGGCCCCCAGCAGCAGGGCGTGATCGCGGAGCGCTCCCAGACTCTGTCGGCTGATCGTCGATCCGATGGCCCAACCCAGAAGGGCGAAGGCCACGAAACGAACGGTTGGCGCCACGTTGGACACGCCCTGCGCATAGAGCGTATTGACCAAACCTGCGCCCAGGGCCCCGCCGAGCAGCGCGCCGGCGGGAAGTCGCAGACGATCGAGAAGGAAGGCGCCGGCAAAGACGGCGGCGAGGGTGATGAGAAGCTTCACGGAGCCACCTCTCGGGCGGGGTACGAAGGGAAGTGCACCAGCGGGTCGCGATCGAGCTGTTCCACCAGGGCGATCTCCCACGTCAGGTAGTCCCGCATGTGACGTTCGGCCTCGCCGTCGTCGTGGTCGTAGGGCTTGTCCCAGACGTCGTCGGGTTCGGTCGTCGGTCGGGTGAGGCCGGTTTCCGTTGGTCGGCCGCCATGGCGCCAGGCCTTGGTTCCTCCGGCCAAGACCATGATTCGTGCCGTCGGCCATTCATGGCGGACATCGCTGACCGCGAGCTTGGCCAACTCTCCGTCCGACGAAGTGAGGACGAGTTGCTCGACAGGACCGATGGCGCTGCGAGCTTGGGGCAGACGGCTTCGGACTCCCCACCATGCGCCGGGAACGTGTCCCCTCCGGCGGTACTCGAGGCTGTCGCCAAGGTCGAGGACAGTCACGGAGTTCGGATCGTTCGCTAGGCGGGCCTCGAGCTCCGGAGCGCCGACGGAGGTCACGGGCTCGGCGTTCGTTCGGGCAGCGTCGGCACGAGGGGCGGAGCCGGCGAGAAGCGGTACGCCCGCCTGGGCCACGCCTCCTGCGAGGACAACGGCGTCGTGCCATCCGAGTTGACGCAGCCACGAGGCCGTCATGGTGGCACGGACTGCAGTGTCGTCGATGAGCACGAGTCGGGAATGCATCGTCGCCACGTACTCGCCGGTTGCCTGGACCAACTGCCCTCCCGGAGCGTTTCGGCTGCCAGGAAGGTGCCCGGTCGCGAACTCCTGTGTCGTGCGCACGTCCAACAGGTAGGTGGTGCGGGAGAGATCGGAGCGCCAACGGTCCACGGTCTCCCATGGAACCGACCGGACACCGAAGCGCTGTCCGACGACGTTCGCCGCCTCTTCGGCCCAGGTCCTCGCTCTGTCTGTTGGGTCGGCCGCGTGATCCTCGCTGCCGGTTGCCGGGGCGAACCCGGCCAGCTGCCAGCCCATCGTGCCGTTCTCCAAGGCGACGACCTGGTTCGCCAGACCGGCGTTGATGAGTGACTGGGCTCCGATGATGCTTCGAGTTCGGCCGGCGCAGTTCACCACGACGAGGGTGTCGGGGCCGGGGACCACGTCTTTGACGCGGTGCACCAGTTCAGCACCCGGGCAGTCGATGCCCCCGGGAATACTCATGCGAACAAACTCGTCGGGTGGTCGAGAATCGAGCACCACGATGTCGGATCCAGCATCGACCAGGGCCTTGAGGTCAGTGGCGGAGATACGAGGCGTGGAGAACGTATTTTCGATGAACTCGCCGAAGGCCTTGGACGGCACGTTGATCCCCGCGTACAGTTCGCCCCCGCCGGCCGCCCAGGCTTCGGTGCCGCCGTCGAGGACCGAGCAAGCGGACCAGCCGAGCGCGGCAGATCGGGCCGCCGCGCGCTCGGCCAAACCGATGCCCTCATGGTCTACCGACCCGTCGTCGCACCAGACGATTCGCGTGGTTCGTCGGGGCACGAGGTCGTCGAGAAGAAGCTCCAGACTCGAGAGCGGTACGCAGCACGCACGGAAGAGATGCGATCGGAAGTAGACCCCCTGTTCACGTGCATCGAGAAGGGCAAGCTCCTCGCCGTCACCAAGCTGGCCAGCAAGCTCGGCCGCGGTGACGCTACGGACGGCACTGGTCACCGAAGGGGCCGAGCTTCGCGGATATCCGCACTCGGGGGGAAGACCTTCCAGTCCCCGGTGCTCTCGCTGTAGTACTGGCGGTTCGGGAGATGCTCGAGCGCAAGGCCGTAGCAATGGAAGTTGAGGGCCCGACCCTCGATGTGGATCGAGTGGAGGTCGTCGGGCAGCATCGCGACGCCGGTTTCCGCTTCGACCGTCTCCTCCCGCACCGGCTCGACGCCAGACGGCCCTGGCGTGGTTCCGGTACGGGCGACGTCGAATTCCGATCCGTCCGACTCGCACCCGTCGCCGAACGCCCAGGTTGTGTGGTTGTGCGCCGGCGTGGAGACGCCGCCTCCGCTCGAGTTGATGTAGAGCGCGAATCGGTGGTCGTCGTCCTCGCTGAGCCGGTAGAGACAAGCCTTTCGGCCGCTGTCGGGGAAGGGGAAGTCGTCGAGGTGAAACGGATCGCGTCGACGAGCGAGCTCGAGCAAGCAGGTTCTGATCTCGCCAATGCTTTCCCGGGTGATGCCGTGATGCTCTTCGATCGAGCGAATCCGGGACATGGTGTTGGCGATGGCACCGGCTCGCTCGGTTGCTCTTGACTCGTCGGCGCGTCCGAGGCGGGGAGACGTCGGGACGGAGGTCATTGCCGGAGCTTAGTCATCCGAGATGGCTGGCCTTCCGTGCATCCCAGTTGGTCAGCTCATCGGCGGCAGCAGCGGCAAAGGAATGCAGCTCGTCAGGACCGTGGGTACGACAGGCGAACTCCAGCCGATGCCCGCTCGGGTCGCGGAAGTAGATCGATGTGATGAAGCCATGGTCGACCGGGCCGAGCACGCTGACGCCATGGTCCTCCAGGGACTTCTTGCGGGCTTCGAGCACACCGAGGGTCGCGACTTCCATGGCGAGGTGTTGGGCCCAGTCGGGGTTGGTCTCCTGTTCGACTTCGGTCTCGTCGGCGATGTCGAAGAAGGCCACCCAGCTCCCATCGGCCATCTCGAAGAACAGATGGCAGTGGGGGGCGAATTCCTGCGTGCTCGGCACTCGGTCCTGCACGATGACGTGCGCCAGTGGCATGCCGAGCACATCTCGATAGAAGCGGGCGGTCTCGGAGGCATCGCGACACCGGTAGGCAACGTGATTGAGTCCGAGCACTCGATGGTCGCCGGCCACTCGAGGAACGGCGTTTGCAGTGGTCATACGTGAGCATCCGATCGGTCTGGTTGGGTAGTTGGTCGCACCGCCGACAGGTCGGCGGTGACGAAGACGCCATCGGGATCGAGCCGATCTCGGACGGCCCACCAAGCGCGGTACTGGGGGTACATCTGGGCCAACTCGTCGCCCGTGCAAGAATGGACCTTGCCCCAATGAGGCCGGCCGTCGTGTCGGCGGAAGATCTCCTCGCAGGCTTCGAACAGGGGGCGGTCGTCGAGCGTGATGTCCTGGTGGGCCGAGATGGTGACGGTTGGTCGATGCGACGCGGGGCTGAGCCAGAGGTCGTCGGCCGCCAGCGTCCGGTATTCGAGGGGCCACGTCAACTCGGGGAAGTGTTGTTGGATCATGGCCCGGAGCTCGACAAAGCAAGCCGGTCCGCGTTCGGCAGGGACCGCATACTCCATCTCGGTGTGGCGTTCGTCTCGAATCGAGGAGATGATCTCGTGGCTCCAGCCAAGACGCTCGCGTCGCGGGTCCGCCGAGGCCGGGAGCGCGACTGCGTCGGTCTCGGTGAGGGTCTTCACTGCGCATCGGTCGCGTTCAGGCATCCAGAAGAACTCGAAGTGTCGCGTTGCCGCGACCAGTTCGTCGATGCGTGGCATCACCGTGTCCGGGTGTTCGAGCCACACGCGCTCGTGCAGGCGATAGCAGGCCCGAAGGTCCAGGGTCAGCCCGGTGACGAGGCCCACGCCGCCGAGGGAGAGACGAGCGACCTCGAAGACTTCGGGATTGTCGTCGTGGCTGCATTCGACGATCTCCCCGGAAGCAAGGACGATGCGCAGCCGCCGGATCGAGGCCGAGAGGTTCTGAAGCGCGGGTCCCGTGCCGTGCGTCCCGGTTGCGGTGGCCCCGGCGAGCGACTGCTTGTCGATGTCCCCCTGGTTCCGTAGAGCCAGTCCATGAGGGTGGAGCAACGGCCCGGTCTGGAAGATGCGCGTGCCCGACCGGAAGGTTGCTTGCTGATGGTCGGTGTCGACGTCGATGAGTCCCTGCCAGCCGTCGGTGACCGCGAGCGCGCCGTCGGGGGCGGCGACGCGCGAGTGGCTGTGTGACGCACCGACTGCCCGAACGGTGAGGCCCTGTTCTCGGGCGGCGGTTACCAGGGTCGAGAAGTCGGCCTCGTGTTCGGGCTGACCGACGAGACGGGGGCTCGCGGACTGTCGGCCTGACCAGTTGGACCACGAATCGGGTTTGGTGATCAGACGCATCGGGTTCAGACCTCCAGGAGGACGATGTCGGGCTCGGTCAGATCCGAACCCGATGTCGGGCGGGAGGCACCCTTGAGCCGGCGACGAAGGACCTCGACGAACTCGCCGGAACCGGCGAGGCGCGTCGCGACGAGCAGGAGGAGACCGTACACGACCGACTGATAGGGGGCCCAGCCGAACCTGATGAGGAGCTGCGGCAGCATGATCAGGACAAGGGCCGCGGGGATTGACATCCAGAGGCGTTGCGCGCCGAACCCAATGGTGAGCGCGTACATGAAGAGCGAGAGTTCGAAAGTGTAGCGGTCGCCGGCGACGTACGGGGTGGCGAACACCAGGAGTCCGCCGGCGAAGCCCGCAAGTCCGCAGGCGAACGCGACCCCGAGTACCTGCGTCCTCGCCACGTTGATGCCGAACGCGGCCGCAGCGATCGGTTCGTCGCGGACCGCGATGAGGGACCGGCCGAAGCGGCCGTTGAGAATGAGCGAGGCCAAACCGAGCACCATCGCGGCGCCGACCACGACCAGGCCGTACTGCCAGATCTCTTCCTGGTACTCGTCGAGCCCTGTCCACGTCGGCGGTAGGAGGTCCTCTCCGATTCGCACCCCTAGCGGCCCGTCGATGCGGATCATGAGAATAGGAAGGGCCATCGCCATCGCCACGGTGAGCAGAGCGAGGTAAGCGCCGGGCAGCCGAAGACTTGGCACCGCGATCAGGGCGCCGAACGCCGCTGCAGCGATGGCGGAGGCCAGCGGGGTCACGAGGTAGGGGAGCCCGAGGTCCAGCACCGCGTGGGCCGAGGCCAGCGCGCCGATGCCCATGAATGCGCCGTGCCCGATGGAGATGAGGCCGAGACGGCCGGTGAGCACGTGAAGTCCGGCGAAGGCGACCATGAAGACGAATATCTCCGTCGCGTGCAGCACGAACACGGGAGACCCGAAGGCGGGGACGAGCAACACGACCGCAATTGCCGCAGCCTGCCAGGCGCGCGTCATGCCCGGGACCGATCGACGGTGAGGCTGGTGCCGAAAATGCCGCCTGGTCGGATGGTGAGCGCCAGCACGAGGATCCCGAGGGTGTACACCAGCGCAATGTCCGAGCTGATGAACGAGACATAGCCGATGAGCAGCGACTCGAGGAGCGCGAAAGTAAACGCTCCCACCAGGGCGCCCAGCGGATTGCCGAGCCCGCCGAGGATGGCGGCAGCCAGCGAGAACACCAGCACCCGGGCCATCATGTCCGGTCGCACGTTGAGGGTGTTGGCCACCAGGCCACCACCCAACGCCCCGAGGGCCGCCGCGATGGCCCAACCGACCATGAGGACGCTGCCCACGCGGATGCCGACCAGCCGCGCCCCTTCAGGGTTGGAAACGAGGGCGCGGAATGCCAGCCCGATCTTGGTGCGACGTTGGACGAGGGTCAGTGCACCGAGCACGGCCCCCAAGGTGACAAGGATGCCGATGGTCTCGAACCGAAGGCGCGCCCCGAGGATGTCGAACCGGTCCTCAGCTCCGGAAGGGAAGGGCGAACCCACGATGCGGACGCCGCCACTCCACAGTTTCCCTGCGAGGCCACGGAACAGGAGGTAGATGCCGACGATTGCACCGATGGCCGGTAAGGGGTCCTGATCCCCGAGGGGTCGGACCACGTACCTCTGCACCAACGCGCCCAACGCGGCTCCGAAGACGACGGAGCCCAGAATGGCAGCCCACACCGGCCAGGGTGTGCCGAGGTGACCGAACAATCCGGATCCCGCGAACGGGCGCCCTGGGGGTCCGGTGCCTGGCGGGTGGGATCGTAGGAGCGCGGCGACGTAGGCTGACATCATGGCCATCTCGCCCTGCGCGAGGTTGAGGACGCCGCTCGCCCGGAACACCATGGTGAGGGCAACGGCGATCGACGCGTAGACGGCGCCGTTGGACATCGCGTCGAAGACGCGCTGCAAGAACAGACTCACAGGAGTCGCCTCACGGGATGACAGCGCTCTGGTGGCATAGCTGAGGGTCCCCACTTCTCGTCGTGGCGCGGTACCGCAGCCCGAGCGTTGAAGCTTGCAGTGTACGAAGCTCGTAGGTGCCGCGCCAGAGCGCCCGAGGGTCCGTACCCTTTGACCGGTGGTCGTGTCTGACGCTCGTCGTGTGCTCGCTTCAGCCGAGGTGGTGATCGACCTCGACGCGCTGGTCGCGAACTACCGCAGGATTGTCGCCGAGGCGGTTGCGTCGGGCGCAGGCGTGGCGGCGATGGTCAAGGCCGACGGGTACGGTCTCGGCGCCGTTCAGGTCGGTAGAGCCCTTCTGACCGCGGGGTGCCGTGTCTTCTTCGTCGCCAACGTCGCCGAAGGGAGCGAACTTCGGAGCGCCCTGCGGGTCGAGCGGGTCGGACCCGAGACCGTCAGTGAGCCGACGATCCTCGTTCTGAACGGCTGCCACCCAGGCACGGAAGCAGATCTCCTGGCGCACGACCTGGTTCCGGTACTCAACAGCCTCGATCAGATCGACCGGTGGTCACGCGTCGCCCCGCCGGGAGTCCGGCTCCGTTCCGCGTTGCACGTCGACACGGGGATGCACCGCCTCGGGCTGATGCGCTCGGAGTTCGAACGTCTCCTGACCGAACGCGAGCGCCTGGGGCAGCTGACCGTGGAGCTCTTGATGAGCCACCTGGCGTCCGCTGACGAACGGGCGAGCGCACAGAACCCGACGCAGCGCCGCCTCTTCGAACGATTCGCCACTCAGTTCGCCGAAGTTCTCGCCGGTGAGGGGGTTCCGGCGGCCCGGTCGTTGGCCAACTCGTCCGGCCTCTTCCTGGGAGCCGACTATCACTTCGACCTCTTGCGGCCCGGCTATTGCCTGTACGGAGGCAATCCCACTCCCGATCGCCCGAACCCGATGCAGCCGGTCGTCACCCTCGAAGCTCCGATCGTTCAGGTGCGGTCGGTCGAATCCGGTGATTCGGTGGGGTACGGCGCGACGTACACCGCGACCACGCCGCGCCTGCTTGCCACCCTCGCGGTCGGCTACGCGGACGGGTTCCTTCGTTCGTCGTCGGGGCGCGGAGTCGTCTTCGTGGCGGGACACCGGGCCCCGATCGTCGGCCGGATCTCCATGGATCTGGTGACCATCGACGTCACCGAGGTCCCTGAACGTTGGCTCTGGCTCGGCGCACCCGTCCAGCTGATCGGTCCCAATCGCCCGGTCGATGCCGTTGCCACCGACGCCGGCACGATCGGCTACGAACTGCTCGTCGACCTGGGACGGCGTTACTCCCGCCGTTACGCCCCGGTCTGCGGGGCTGATTGAACCCATCGTCGATTCCGAATCAGATGAGCTTCGGCCATTGCTCCTTGGCCTTCGCCCGCTGCTTCTCGCCCATCTTCTTTCGCGGTTGGGAAGTGGGCTTTTGCGGAACGGTCTCTTCCGGAACGGTCCTCTCGGAGGGGGTCGGCTCCGGAACCGTCTCCTCAGGCCGCATCGATCCCGGCGGAGGGTCCGCGATGCCCTGTGGAATTCCGAGCGTTTGCTGCAACGCGAGCGCCGCCTTCACCTGATCGGAGTTGACGAACGACACCACCAGACCGGTAGCGCCCGCGCGAGCCGTGCGTCCCGATCGGTGCACATAGCCGATGACGTCCTCGGGTGGGTCGTAGTGGATCACGCAGGCGACGTCGTCGACGTGGATGCCCCGGGCCGCGACATCGGTTGCCACCAGGGCCGTGACCCTGCCAGTGGTGAAAGCGTGGAGGGCCGCATCGCGTTGGAGCTGGCTCCGCCCTCCGTGAATCCATCCGGCGTCGACCCCCTTTTCGGCCAATTGGCGGGCCACGCGATCGACGCCATGTCGGGTACGGCAGAACACCAGTGTGGTACCGAACTCCGGGATCAACCGTGCTGCGAGATCGATCTTGCCCATCTTGTGGGAGTGGTAGAACCGGTGCTCGACTTGGCGGAGATCGGGCTCGATCTCTCCGATCTCGTGGACTACGGGGTCTTTCTGGTAGACCTCGATGAGGGTCTGGATCTCCTCGCCAAGCGTCGCGGAGAACAGCAGCGTCTGGCGTCGCGGGCTGGTGCGGTCGAGCAACTGGCACACGTCGGGGAGGAATCCCATGTCGGCCATGCGGTCGGCTTCGTCGATCACGACGACTTCGACGGCAGTGAGCGTCACGTCCCCGTGGTCGATGAGATCGATCAGGCGGCCGGGGGTAGCGACGACCAGATCGAGGCCTCGGGCCAGTCGGTTCGATTGTCGGGCGTAGTCGACTCCGCCGTAGATGGCGCCGACGGTTCGGCTGACGGAGGTTGCGTACGGGTCGAGTTCCCGACGGATCTGCTCGGCCAGCTCTCTGGTGGGAGTGAGGACGAGCCCCGTTGGTCGTCGTGGTTCGGCCCGAGTCAAACGGGTGAGCAGGGGAAGGCCGAAGGCCAAGGTCTTACCTGAGCCGGTGGGGGCTCGACCCAGCACATCCCGGCCGGACAACGCGTCGGGAATGGTTGCCACCTGAACCCCGAAGGGGACGCGGATGCCGTTTCGGGCGAGGACGTGGAGGAGCGGGTCCGGGAGGCCCAAGGCTCCGAAGCTCTGCGTCTCGTCGCTCATCGGTCGTTCTCGTAGATCCAGCCCGTGGGATGTAGGAGCAGACGATTACGGGGCCCTGCGAGGGCGGGGTCGAGAGATTCGTAGGCCGCATCGCCGTGCCAGACCAGGGTGATGGGGTCCTTGGCGAGTCGCCGAGTCCAAAAGCGGGGAGTTGGCCGTCGCGTCGAGGCCCATGTCTGCGCTTCGGCCACGGTGGCGTGGGGGGCGAGTTGATGCAGCGTGATCCAGGTGGGGGGGACGAGCTCGATGAGGCCCGCTGCGTGTTTGTCCATCGCTTCCCGGGGCGTGAGCCAGAGGGCTTCATGAATCTCACCATGATCGATCGCGACCTCGCCCTCAGGAGCGGGCGCGATGAAGAACCAGGTGGAGAACCGGCGCAACAGTCCGCCCTTGGCCACCATCTCTGCTGCCGCCGGTGGCTGCCAGTGGGACCAGGTGACGAGATCATCGGAATGGATGGCCAGGCCGACTTCTTCCTGGGTCTCTCGAACCGCCGCCTTCCTGGCGGCTTCGAGCTCGTCGGGCCCGAGTTCGTCAGGATCGACTCGACCACCGGGGAACACCCACATCCCGCCGAACGCGATCTTCGAATTGCGCCGCAACATGAGGATCTCGACGCCACGGTCAGCGTCTCGAACCAGAAGGACGGTGGCGGCGGCAATCAGCTCTTCGCGGTCTGTCACCCCATGACCCTATTGGACGATCCGTGTTCAGCCCGATCCGCGTCGTCATAGATTGGCCGGGTGATTCGACGGGGACTCCTGGTGGTGCTCGCTTTCTTCTCGGGCGTGGCGGCTGTCGGAGCGGTCATCGCGATCTTCCCGGTGACCGAGTCGATCTCCGGCCCGAATTCGAATTCGGACGTCTCGAGCCCGGGCACCGCTGCGACTCGGAGGGCCGTTCCCCTCGACGAATTCCTCGACCGTTGGGGGGCGTCGATATCTGGGACCTACGTCGTGGTCGGGACCGTCACCCGCAGCATCGGCGTCGGCGCGGACCGCAAGGTCGAGGAGTCCGAGCACTTTCGACAAGCGCGGCGGGACTAACGAGCGCTCGATCAACTCGGTGACACCGCTGTCGTGATCTCGTCGGGCGAGCAACGTGACTGTCAGATCTTCGCGGACGACGAGGTCGCGTGCACCTCGCCCGTCGCGGCGGTGACCCCGGACGAGGAGCGAGCGTTGGTGGCGTCGGAGTTGGCCGAGTACCTGGTCTATGAGCACGACGAGGCCGGGTGTCTCGAACTCATCGCCCGTTCGCCATCGAACTTCGGTCGCTGGGGTCAGTCGAGCGTCGTCTGCTTCGACGCCGGCACTGGTGCGGTCCGTCTGATCCAGACCTTTCGCGGCGATCGACAGTCCGTTCGCGTCGCCGAGTCCATCTCGGATGATCCTGGACCCGCCGACCTGGAGCCTGGCTGGAAGTAGGTGAGGCGAGCGGGGGTCGCCCGCTCCAGTGCCCGAGGGCGCTGGTGGCGATGCGTGTGGAGGGAGTGGCAACCCCCGCTCGTTACCCGACACCGGTGTGGGCGATGACCACCGGCTTGTTTGTATGATCGGCCACGGTCGCTGATGACTTGAGGAACTTTTGGCTGAGACATTCTTGGGCGAGGATCTGCTGGCCTGGTTGGTCCTGGCGATCGGCGCTGCACTCGTTGCCGGGAACGGGCTCGCGCTGTTCCGGCCACCCCGCAGTCCGGAGGCCGGCGCGCTGGACCGCGCACCGCTAGGTCGGACCATCGTCCAGATCGTGGTCGGGGTCTTGGCCTCGGTGTGGGCGTTGGCCACCCTGTTCAGCTGATCTTCGAGACCGGTCGGCACGATCGACCGGTGGGCCATCGGGATCAGCACCGCAGGAAGAGCTCCCAAAGGCTCAAGCCGGGCACTCGTTCGGCCGATGCAAGAAGTGTCCTCCTGCGGCGCGCCCAGGGGGGCAGGAAGGCCGAGAGTGTGATGCAGGCAGCTGTCAAGAAGAACCCGGCGCGCAAGCGCCCGGCGTCCAATCGGACTCGTCCGCGGCCAGTTGCCTATGACCCTTCGGCCAATCCGCTCGTATCGGCTCAGATCGTCGAGCTTCGCCGCCTGCGTCGCAGGAGCGACCGAGTGATCGAGGTGCTCCTCGGGGTAGCAGCCTGTTTGTCGCTGGTCGCGGTGGT
>JAQCHM010000043.1 GCA_027730885.1 Actinomycetota bacterium
CGGCGGGTACCAGTTCGTCTACACCCCCCATCTGGCCAATGCCCGACTGTTCGAGACGTCCGGCCACCTCGACTTCTACGCCGACGGCATGTACCCACCCATGGAGATGGACAACGGCACGTACTACCCGAAGCCGATGAACTGCCCGATGCACTGCATGATCTACAAGCACGGGCAGCGTTCCTACCGCGAGCTGCCGCTGCGCTTGTTCGAACTGGGCACGGTCTACCGCTACGAGCGGGCCGGCACACTGCACGGGCTCATGCGCATCCGGGGGTTCACCCAGGACGACTCGCACATCTACTGCACGCAGGAACAACTGCAGGACGAGATTGCCTCGTTGCTCGACTTCGTGATCTCGGTGCTCCGTGCTTTCGGCTTCGAGGAGTTCACCTTCAACCTGTCGACCAAGGACCCCGAGAAATCGGTCGGAACCGACGAGATATGGGAGACCGCGACCGACGCGCTGCGGCGGGCGCTCGAAAGCCACGGCCTGGCCTACAAGGTCAAAGAGGGCGATGCCGCGTTCTACGGCCCGAAGATCGACATCGACGTTCGCGACGCCATTGGCCGCTCCTGGCAGTTGTCCACCGTCCAAGCCGACTTCAACCTGCCGGAACGATTCGACCTCGAATACGTGGCGTCGGACGGGCAGCGCAAACGCCCGATCATGTTGCATCGTGCGCTCTTCGGCTCGGTCGAGCGGTTCTTCGGTGTCCTCGTCGAGCACTTCGCCGGCAACTTCCCTGCGTGGCTGGCCCCTGTCCAGGCCGCGGTCCTTCCCGTCGCGGCCGAGCATCAGGCCTACGCCGAGCAGGTGGCAGCCCAGCTTGCTGCGAGCGGCGTCCGGGTGGAGATCAGCGAGGCGCTCGATCCGCTCGGGAAACGAATCCGCAACGCGAAGACCCAGAAGTTGCCGTACATCCTGGTCGTCGGGGAGTCCGACGTTGCTGCGGGCACGGTCGGGGTGAATCCGCGAGGCGGTGACGTCGAACGAGACGTGGCACTCGAATCGTTCGCCCAGCGCCTGCTCGGCGAGATCGAGGCCCGGGTTTGAGCCTCGATCAGGCCCAGATGCTCCGCTTGTGGGCGGGCTGGAAGTACGCAGCGTGGGGAACGGCGAACGCGGCCGACGGGCTGCCCCACGCCGATCTCGACCGGGTGCGGGGCAAGTCACTCTTCGAGACCATCGAGCAGAGCGGCCTGCCCGACGAACTCACCTACATCCTGTGGCGCGGGCCTCGCACCTTTGTCATCCTCAATGTCTTCCCGTACACCAGCGGCCATCTCATGGTCCTCCCACTCGTTGCCTGCCCGCACGTCGACGAACTCGACGACGCGACCCATGACGAACTGTGGCGGACGGTGAGGGCGGCTTCGACGGCCGTCAAGCGGGCCTTTCGGCCCCAGGGCCTGAACATCGGCATCAACGAAGGCGCGGCCGGCGGCGGCTCCGAGCCCGATCATCTCCACGTGCACGTCGTGCCTCGTTGGAACGCCGACACCAACTTCATGACCGCGGTAGCGGAAGTGCGCGTGCTGCCGCAGTCTCTCGCCGACACTTGGACCCAGCTGCGAAAAGCGTGGCCACCGTCGGTAGGGTCGTGACCATGGCCGATGCGCTCGAACCGGATTCGTCCGATCGGTTACCGGTCGACGAGCTCCCGGCAGATCTTCAACCCGATCTGGTCGACTACGACGAGTACCTGTTCCCCGACAACAACCGGAGGCGGATCCCGGGCTACCTGTATCTCATCATCGCCGCCTTCCTGACGTTCGTGTACCTCACCCGCGGGGACGGAGGCGTGTTCGTCAATCGGGGGATCCTCGGCGCCGCCATCATCCTGGGACTCGTCGGCGTCTACTCGATCGTGTCGGGCGTCGACCTCCAGGTAGACGAGCGTGATGCCCTGGTCGCGTCCTCCAAGGCCATCGGGTTCCCACTCGGGCATGCCTCGGCCCAGCTTGGCTGGCGCGGCATCCTGAGCCGACCGACCTGGCGCATCCTCGTGTATTCAGCCGATGACCCACCGACCAAGCGAGGCCTGGTGCTGGTGGACGGGGTCGACGGATCGGTCGTCGAGAGCTACATCGAGGACAACCCAGAAGACTGGTCCGAGTTCGAGGACTGAGCGACCGCTCGGTGGGGAGCTCAGGAGGTGGTCACGATTGGGGTCGGAGGTGCTCGAGCTGGGCCTCGGCGGCTCGGAGTCCCTCGATTGCCCCGCGCACTGCCGATCGGACGAGGGTCACCAGATCGATCGATCCGACTGAGTCGAGCGGAGCACCTCGAGCCCAGCCGTCACCGTCGAGGCGGTCGAGGTTGTCGGCCAATCTCTTGGCATTGTCCTCGATCGACGCGACGGCCTGCTCGATCGGAAGCAGTGGACCGGCTGCGGCGCGGGACGTTCCGGCGACCGCCCCGGCGGAGATGACGGGGGCGGCCTGGTTGGCAAGGTGGAGCGATTCGGTGACGAGGCCCGCGAAGTGGACCGAGGTATCGCCCAAGAGCTCGCCCATCGACCGACCGCCCGGTCCTCGTTCGTCGATGCGACCGAAGAGGTCGGGGTCCGAGCGCATCGGCCCTGTGACCGCCCGGTAGCGGCGGGCCAGCGAGCGGAGCGTGATGATGAGGTCCTTCGGCGAGAGGAGGTCGTAGCGGTCGGACATGACGGCGACATTAGTCGTTGGGTTCGCGGGCGACCCTGCGGGGAAGCGTGCTCAGTGGTCACCAATGTGCGAAACGCTCGCGCCAGCAAACGCGCGCTAACCTGCCGGGCACGTGCCTGATCGAAGGGCCACCGATCGAAGGAGGGAAGTTCGGTGTTCGACGGAAGCTTCCGCACCGGTTTCGAGAACGTGGTGTCCCCCATCGGGGGTGCGCTCCACCGCGTTGGTGTCTCGCCCGACTTCGTCACGGCCGTCGGCGTCGTCATGGCCGGGGCCTGTGCCTACGCCATCTCTCAAGGGCGCTTCTTCATCGCGGCGGTGTTCCTGCTGCTCACCGGTTTGCCCGACGCCCTCGATGGCGCGGTGGCCAAGGCCGCCGGCACGGCGGGTTCCCGCGGCGCCTACCTCGATTCGGTCTCCGATCGTCTCAGCGACGGTCTGTTGTTCGCCGGCGCGGGTTGGTACTACGTCGACAGTGATTCCCCTCGCATGGCGATGCTGCCCTTCGGTCTGTACATCGCAGCGTCGTTGGTTTCCTATCAGCGGGCCAAGGCCGAGTCGTTGGGGTTCGAGGCCAAGGGCGGGCTGATGGAGCGAGCCGAGCGGTTCATCGTCCTCGGGTTGGGCCTGGTCTTCGCGAGCGTGTTCGACTCGGGTGTCCTCGACCTCGTGCTCTGGCTGATGTTCGCCCTCACGGTGCTGACGGTTGTCACCCGTTTCGTCAAGGTCTGGCGCCAGGCCACCGCTGTTCGGCCGGCGGTGCCACCCCGCGCAAGGCGGGTCGCGGCGGCGCGGAACGGTCGCCAGGCGCGAGGGTCTCGAAGCACCTCGGCGACCGCACGCGACCGGCGCCGTTCGCGCAGCCGACACTGATCGCCGGCACCACGGTCGCCACGCACGCGATCGCCCACAACGCCGGCCCTGCGGTTCGATTCGAGTGAGCACTCCACGGCGCCTGCTCGAGTTGGGGTCCGCGTTGGCCCGGCCGCTGCCCATCGGCGCGCTCGATCGGATCGGTGCGGGCATCGGCCGCCTCGCCCTGCGGCGTTCGCCACAGCGTGGTCGGGGCCTGGCCGCGAACCTGGCCCGCGTCCTTCCCGACGCGTCAGCGGCCGAGATCGACAGGCTCGTCGCCGATGGCTTCGCGTCCTATGGGCGCTACTGGGCCGAGACCCTCCGGCTGCCTTCGCTCAGTTCCTCGATCATCGATCGCCGGTTCTCGGTCGATGGACGAGAGCACCTGTTGGCTTCCAGAGAGGCCGGATTCGGGCCGATCGTCGTGCTCCCGCATCTGGGCGGATGGGAGTGGGCCGCTGCCTGGCTGACGAGGATCAACGGGATCGGCGTGTCCGCGGTCGTCGAACGGCTGCAGCCCGAGGACGTCTTCGAGTGGTTCGCGGCGCTCCGCTCGGCCTATGGCATCAACGTGATCCCGCTCGGACCCGGCTCCTTCCCCTCGCTCACCGCTGCGGTCAGAGCCAAGGATGTGGTTTGTCTGTTGGGCGATCGAGACCTGACGTCGACGGGCACGATGGTGGACTTCTTCGGTGCCCCGGCATCCTTGCCGACGGGGCCGGCGGTGCTGTCGCTGCGAACCGGGGCGCCGATCCACGTAACTGCGGTCTACTTCACCGAGGCCGGGCACCACTGCATCGTGGGCCCGCCGATCTGGCCCAAGCGAAACGGTCTACTGCGCGATGATGCGGCGCTGCTGACGCAGCGGTGCGCGACGGCGCTGGAACCGCTGATTCGGCGGGCACCCGAGCAATGGCACGTCCTCGAACCGATCTGGAAAGGAGACCCGAAGTGCGCGTCGGCATGATCTGCCCCTACAGCCTCGGTCTGTGGGGCGGCGTGCAGTCCCAGGTGCTGGGACTGGCCCGGACCCTGCGCCGTGAGGGCGTCGACGTCCAAGTGCTCGCGCCCTGTGACGGTCTTCCACCGGAGCCGTGGGTGACTCCGCTCGGCAACTCCATGCCCTACGCCCAGAACGGCTCGTTGGCTCCCGTGGCCCCGGATCCGGCGGCCCAGCTTCGCGTCCTGCGCGCCATCTGGGACGATCGGTTCGACTTGCTGCATCTCCACGAGCCGTTGGCTCCTGGTCCGACGTTGACAAGCATCGTTGTGAAGCCGGTTCCGCTCATCGGCACCTTCCACGCCAGCGGCGAGATCGCGGTGTATCGCTATCTCCGACCGCTCCTGCAACGTCTCACCGGTCGTCTCGATCTTCGCGTCGCGGTCTCCGCCGAGGCGGCGAGCATGGTCCAGCGACACCTCGGAGCGACCTGCGAGGTCCTCTTCAACGGGGTCGAGACCGCCCGGTTCGCCGGGACCCCGGACCGCCCGGCCCACAAACGAGCATCGGGCCGACCGGCCGCACTGTTCCTGGCCCGTCACGAACCGCGAAAGGGCCTCTCGGTCTTCCTCGAGGCGGGCGCCCACCTGCCCGCCGACGTCGAACTCTGGGTCGGCGGTTCCGGCCCCGAGACGGCCCGCTTGCGGTCCCTGTACGGCGCTGATACCCGAATCCAGTGGCTCGGCGACCTCGACGAGGAGGAGAAGGCCCAGCGCATGCTCGATGCCGACGTGTTCTGTGTTCCGTCCCTTGGCGGGGAGAGCTTCGGTGTGGTGCTGCTCGAGGCCATGGCCGCAGGCACCCCGGTCGCCGCCAGCGATCTCGAGGCCTACCGGTTGACCAGCCGCGACGGGGTCGACGCCCGTCTCTTTCGGACCGGAAACGCAAGACAGCTGGCAGCGTCGATCTTGGAGCTGATCGAGAACGGACCAGCAGTGGCGGACATGGTTGCGTCCGGTTCGCAGCGGGCCGGCGAGTTCTCGATGGATCGTCTGGCCCTCGCGTACCTCGAGCGGTACGAGCGTCTCGTGCGCTGATCCTGCTCCTCGATCGACCATCGGTCCGACGGAGGTCGGTCTGCTGGACGGTCGGCCGAGGATAAGATGCGGCGTCCCAGACGTCCGTTTCGATCAATCCGTTCCGATCAATCCGTTCCGATCAAGGAGTCCCTGCCCTGAGCGCTGACCTCGACAAGCCCGGCCGATCTGACCGGTCCCTCGGAACGGTGCTCTCCGTCGGTGCAGTCTTCGCGGTCCCGCTCGGGCTCGTTCTGGTGCTGCTCTCCTGGGTCGTAGGCCTTCCGTGGTGGACGGGCGCCGTACTGGGCGCGGTGGTGACCGCGCTCGTTCTGTGGCGTCGTGCCCGGAGAGCGGATGTCACGGTGCTCGAGCCGTACCGATCGCTCGCAGGGACTGCGAACCCCGATCCCGTCGTCGTGGCCCGCTTCGGCAACCTGGTCGAAGGTCTTTGTCTCTCGATCGGCATCCCGGAGCCGGAACTGCTCGTCGTGTCCGATCCCGCTCGCAACGCCATGGCCGTAGCTCGCGACCAGCGGCAGACGCTGGTCGTCACCGACTCGCTGCTCACCGACCTCGAGCGCGTCGAGCTCGAGGGAGTCGTCGCCGAGCTGCTCGTGCGCCTGCGCAGCGGTGACGCCGAGCGGGCCACCGTGATGGCTGCGTTGGTCGGAGGGCTGTTGCTCGATTCGGCGCTCGGCAGCGTCGGCCGGCCGCTGGCTGCTCGGCTGATGCGTCGGACGCTCGACGACTATCGTGACGTGACCGCCGATCGACAGGCGGTGGCCGTGACCCGCTACCCGCCGGGTCTTTGGGCCGGACTGGAACGGATCGGAAGCGGGCCCGTCCTCCCGGTCGGCGCGACACCGGGAACCGACCATCTCTGGATGGTGCCGCCACCACGAGCGGCTGATCTGTTCGACTTCGCGCCCCTCGAATGGCGTATCGACATCCTCATGGAGAGCTGAATGCGCGGGCCGCGACGATCTGCACAGTTGACGACCCTGGCGATCGCACTCGCGCTCGGTTCCGGCGCGTGCGCCGGTGGCGGCGGATCCGCGCAGCCGGTGAGCATCCCGGTGCCGTCGACTGCGGTGCCGTCAACGACCTCCACAACGGCCGCGACCACCTCGAGCACGGTGCCGCCGACCACGCAACCGACGGGCCCTCCCGCTCCTTTGACCGGCGTCCCCGACGGTGACACCGATCTGAGCCGGCCGGCTCTTGCGGTCAAGATCGACAATCATCGGGACGCACGGCCGCCCGCCGGTATCGAATTCGCCGATCTCGTCTTCGAGAGCAGAGCCGAGGGCGTGACCCGCTTCATGGCGGTCTTCCACTCCGACACCCCCGAGGTGCTCGGCCCCGTGCGATCCAGCCGCACCGCCGATTTCAGCCTCCTGGCTGCACTCGACCGCCCGCTCTACGGTTCGTCCGGGGGGAACCCGGCAGTCCTGAGCGGCCTGCGCGACCAGCCGGTGTATGCGCTCACCGCGGCGAGCGAGAGCGTCTATTACCGGGAGTCGTCTCGACGAGCCCCCCACAACCTGTTCGTGGACGCCAACGACCTCTTCGCCCTCGGATCAGAGGACGCAACGCCACCTGCCCCCTGGTTCCGGTACCGGAACGCATCCGACGCCGTGCCCGGCAGGGCGGCCAGTGGCGAGATCGTCGTCAGCTTCCGCAACTCCCCGATCGTCGGTCTGGAATGGGATCCCGCACTCGAGGGCTGGGCTCGTTCCCAGGACGGTGACCCCCACGTCACCGAAGCAGGCGCCCGCATCGCACCGGCGAACGTCGTGATCATGGTGGCCAAATACAAGCGCAGCTCGGCCGATCCGAATTCGCCCGAGCTGATCTCCACCGGCGAAGGGGACCTGTTCGTGCTGACGGCCGGGTCGGTCGTGCAAGGGACCTGGAGTCGGCCGGACCGATCGGACAAGCCGACGCTCACCGACGAGAACGGCGCGCCGATCCTGCTGACACCCGGTCAGACGTGGATCCTGTACCCCGAAGCCGGCTCGGTCACCCTGTAAAGTATTTCCTCCCGAAATCCCGGTCCTAAAAGTGGCCTGCTCCTGACCGACCACCTTGAAGGCGCTGCGTAGACTTCGCCCATGTCGAATACGCCGTCCTCAGATTCCGCCGCCAACCAAGACTCCCGGGCCGCCGGCACGATGCGAGTCAAGCGGGGTCTGGCCGAGATGCTCAAGGGCGGCGTCATCATGGACGTCGTCACCCCCGAGCAGGCCAGGATCGCCGAAGATGCCGGCGCGGTCGCGGTCATGGCGCTCGAGCGAGTGCCGGCCGACATCCGGGTCGATGGCGGCGTTGCCCGCATGAGCGATCCCGAGATGATCGAGGGCATCAAAGCCGTCACCACCATCCCGGTCATGGCCAAGGCGCGTATCGGGCACTTCGTCGAAGCCCAGATCCTCGAAGCCCTCGGCGTCGATTACGTCGACGAGTCCGAGGTGTTGACCCCGGCCGACGAGACCCACCACATCGACAAGTTCGCGTTCACGGTCCCGTTCGTCTGCGGTGCCACCAACCTGGGTGAGGCGCTCCGCCGCATTTCCGAAGGCGCGTGCATGATCCGCTCGAAGGGCGAAGCCGGAACCGGGAACGTCGTCGAGGCCGTTCGTCACCTGCGGTCGATTCTCGGAGACATTCGCAAGATCACCCAGGCCGACAACGCCGAGCTGTTCCAGTGGGCCAAGCATCTGCAGGCGCCGTTGCCGCTTGTGCAGGAGATCGCCGAGACCGGCAAACTGCAGGTTCCCCTGTTCTGCGCCGGTGGTCTGGCCACTCCGGCCGACGCCGCGCTCGCGATGCAGCTCGGGGCCGAGTCGGTGTTCGTCGGTTCGGGCATCTTCAAGAGCGACAATCCTGCGCTTCGGGCCAAGGCCATCGTCGAGGCAACCACCAACTACAACGACGCCGCGATCCTGGCCAAGGTCAGTCGCGGCCTCGGCGCGCCCATGACCGGCATCGGTATGGACGCCATCAACACCAAGTTCGCAGAGCGCGGCTGGTGACAACGGTCGGAGTCCTCGCCCTGCAGGGGGCGTTCGCCCGCCACTTCGACGCATTGCAGCGCTGCGGTGTGGACGCGTTGGAGGTTCGTACGGCCTCCCAACTTGACGTCGTCGACGCGTTGGTGCTCCCCGGTGGTGAATCGACCACGATCTCCAAACTGCTGGTCTCCAACGAGTTGGGCGACCCGCTCGCCGATCGGCTCGACCAGGGCATGCCGGTGTTCGGCACGTGCGCAGGCATGATCCTGCTCGCGTCGGATGTGCTCGACGGGCGATCCGATCAACGGAACTTCGGAGCCATCGACCTCGCCGTGCGTCGCAATGCGTACGGCCGCCAGGTCGACTCCTTCGAGGCCGACCTGGACATCGACGGAATCGCCGGCGGCCCCTATCGGGCACCGGGGGTCGAACGGGTAGGGTCGGCGGTCGAGGTCTTGGCCTCGGTCGACGACCGGCCGGTGCTGTGTTCGCAGGGTTCGGTGCTCGTCTCCTCCTTCCATCCCGAGCTGACCGAGGACGACCGCCTCCACCAGCGATTCCTCACGCTCTTCCTGGATCTGGCCGCCTAGGCTGCCGGGGTCTTCTCCTCAAACGGGTCACTCGTCCGTTCCCCACGTTTTCCGAGGTTCTCATGTCGGGCCATTCCAAATGGGCAACGATCAAGCACAAGAAGGGCGCCGCCGACATCAAGCGGGGCAAACTTTTCGCCAAGCTGATCAAGCAGGTCGAGGTCGCAGCGAGAAGTGGTGGCGGCGACCCGGAGTCGAACCCGACGCTGCGAACCATGTTCCAGAAGGCCAGGGACAACTCGGTCCCACTCGACACCATCGAACGAGCGGTCAAGCGCGGCACGGGCGAACTGGCCGGCGTCAACTACGAGTCCATCACCTACGAGGGCTACGGACCCGGCGGTGTCGCTCTGCTGATCGAGACCCTTTCGGACAATCGGAATCGCACCGGCTCGGAGATCCGTTCGCTGCTCTCCAAGAACGGTGGGTCCATGGCCGAGCCCGGCTCGGTGTCCTGGCAGTTCGAGCGCAAGGGCTACCTGAACGTCGCCCGGGGGGCCGAAGAGGACGACGTGATGATGGTCGGCCTCGACAACGGAGCCGAGGACATCGAAGACCACGGCGAGTGGTGGCGAGTCACCTGCGCCGCATCGGACACCCAACCGCTGCGCGCCGCGCTGGAAGCGTCGGGTATCGACGTTCTCGAGTCCGACACGATGATGATGCCCTCGAACAGTGTGCCGGTGTCGACCCCAGCCGATGCCGCGGCCGTCCTGAAGCTGGTCGACCTGCTCGACGATCATGACGACGTCCAGGACATCTACTCCAACATCGACATTCCCGACGAGATCCTGGCCCAGTTGGGCGACGACTGATCGAGTCCGTCAGATTCCGTCAGATTCCCTTGGCAACACCGAGAAGTCGCGACCGGGTCACCGAACGCATGCCGCGGGCCAAACTGACGATCGCGAGAATCCAGGCCAAGCCGCCGAGTACGTAGGGCAGGTAGCCGGCGCCGAACAGGACGCCGGTCGATTGCGAATAGGCGATCATGATGAGGGGAAGGCTGATCAGACCCGACGCCAGTTGGGCGGCTGCCGTCGACCGCACCTTGGCCAACAGGCGAAGCACCAACGACAGGCAGATGGCGAGGAAGGGCGGCAAGACCCACAGGATCATGACCCACCACGGAAACGTAGGGAAGAACCAGCCGCCGACCTCGGGCCCGACGGTCACGTTGACGATCAAGGAATAGGCCCCGAAACCGACGGCCGTTGTCACGTACCCGGGGATCAGACTGGCGATCAGCTTGCCGAGATAGATCTCTTGGACGCCGGCGGGGCAATGCGCCAGGAACTCACCGCTGCCGCGCTCGCGTTCGCCGACGATGGTCGCGGCGCCGACCGCGGTCGAGATGGTGAGGGGAACGATGACCGCGACCGGGGCGAACAGGAAAACCGCAAGGGCATATGCCGTCTGGCCTTCGGGGGTCGACCCCTTGATCTGGTCCTGGGCTGCCTGGGGCAGGACCTCGAGGATCTGGGAAATCTGGCCGACCACCTCGAGATTGCCGATGCTGGTGATGGTCACCAGCAGAATCGTGGGGATGATGACGAAGAAGAAGCTGCCCAGGATGGTCATCGGTACCCAGAAGTCCCGAGCCTGAATGAGTTGCTTCAAGTCGGTGCGGGCCACCGTGCGGACCTGGCCCCAGTCAAAAGAGCCAGGTGGGCGGCCGGTCGTTGGTTCGAGCGCGAGCGTCATCGGTCTCCTATCGAGCCATCTGGGCCGAACGATTGCGGGTGGGGCGACCGGTGGCGTCGGTCGGCGGCCGGATCTCGTCCGCACCGGACCCGACCGAGCGGCGGACCGCGAAGTAGAGGTCCTCGAGCGTCGGATCGAATGGCCGGACCGCAGTGACCGTCGCTCCGGCGTTCACCAGTTGGGCCACCAAACCGGGCACGAGATCGATCGAGGCCAAGGCGAGCTCAGCGGTGGCCCGCTTGCCCGACGAGTCGTCGGTCCGCTGGTAGGTCACAACGCCGGGCGCAGCGGCAAGGTGGTCGAGCATCTCCGACTCGTCCGCAGTGATCCGTACGATCGAGTAGGGCCAGTACTGGCGGGAAAGGGGGTTCGGAGCGCCCGACACCAAGCTGGTGCCGTGCTGCATGATGACCACTTCGTCGGCCAGACCTTCGGCCTCGAGCAGCAGATGGGTGCACATCAGCACCGTACGACCCTGGTTGGTCATGTCCCTGATCAGCCCAAGTACGGCGAGCGCCGACTCCGGATCCAGGCCCGACGTCGGCTCGTCGAGGAGCAGGAGGTCCGGCTGGTGGAGCACCGATCGGGCGAGGGCGAGGCGGGTCTTCATCCCGGTCGAGTACGCGCCCACTTGGTGGTCGAGTGACTGATTGATGCCGAATTGTGCCGCCGCGTCCCGAATGCGGGCCTTGGCCGCAGTGCCGCGGCCGAGGCCGTAGAGCTCGGCTGCGTAGCGCAGATTGTCCCATCCGCTCAATCGGTCGTAGAGGGAAGGCTTGGCCGACACGACGCCGCAACGTCGTCGAACCTCCTCGCCGGAGCGCGAACCGGGGTCGATGCCGAAGACCGACACTGCACCCTGGTCGGGGACGAGAGCCCCGGTGATCATTCGGATCGCGGTGGTCTTTCCCGCGCCGTTCGGGCCGAGCAGAACGGTGATGCTGCCGCGGGGCACCTCGATGGTGAGGTTGGTCAACGCCTGCACGTCACCGAACCATCGGCTGACGCCGGCCACGTCGACCACGAGTTCAGAGGACTTCACCCAGCAGCTATCGGCAGTCAATGCGCAACCTGTAGCGAGCTCGGCGCCAGAGGCTGTACGAGATGCACCAACTGACCGGCCGGAGCCGATAGCTTCGTACGCGTGTTCGTGCTCGGTATCGACCCAGGTCTAACCCGCTGTGGCTACGCGCTCATCGAACCCGGCCAGCGCGGGGGCGGTGTCGCCCGATCGCTGGGGGTTTTGACCACCGATCCCTCCCACAAGGTCGCCAACCGGCTCGCCGATCTGCGCCGCGAGCTCGCCGAGTTGTTCGACGACTTCGGACCGTCGGTCGTCGCCATCGAGCGGGTCTTTTTCCAGCAGAACGTGCAGACCGCCGTCAGCGTGGCCCAGGCAGCCGGCCTCGCGATGGCCGAGGGAGCCGGCCGAGGTCTGCCCGTGATCGACTATTCGCCGTCGCAGATCAAAGCGGCGGTGGCCGGCGATGGACGGGCCGACAAACGACAGATGCAGGAAATGGTGCGGACATTGCTCGGTTTGGTGGCGACGCCCGAACCCCCCGACGCCGCCGACGCCGCTGCTGTTGCGCTGTGCCATCTCGCTCACGACCCGACCGGACGGGTGGGCCGACTGGTTCCGACAGGACGGACACGATGATCGGATCGCTGCGCGGCCGGGTACTCGGGCGAACGAGTCCGACCGAGAAATCGGTGGCCGCAGAGGTTCTTCTCGAGGTGGCCGGCGTTGGCTATCGGCTCACGGTCACGGTCTCCACCTTGTCTCGCGTGGTCAACGACGCCGAGGTGTTCCTGTTCGTGCACCACCATTTCTGGGAGAACGACCAGCGGCTCTACGGGTTCTTCAGCCGCGAGGAACGCGACGCCTTCGAAGGACTGCTGGGCGCCCACAAAGTCGGACCGGCCTTGGCCCTCGCCATCATCGGCACCTACCCGCCGACCGAGCTGGTGACGGTGCTGGCCACCGACGACGTTGCCGCGCTCTGTCAGGTGCCGGGGGTCGGAGCCAAGACAGCGCAGCGGCTCCTGGTCGACCTGAAGAGCACGTTGGTTCCACTGCTCGACAGCCCCGCCCATGCTGCGGCCATCGACCTCACCACAGACGACCAACGGGCGCGGGCCGATGTTCGCGAAGCGCTCACCAGCCTTGGGTACGGCCCCGACGAGATCAAGCGGGCCCTCGCCGCGGTGCCTGCCAACGCGGAGCCTGATAATGAGATGGTCGGCAACTCGGCCGCCGAGGCCGGCGCGTTGTTGAAGCTGGCGTTGCGCGCCCTGGCCGGAGACTGACGTGCCTCGCGACGAGTGGGTCGACCCGACACCGATGGTCGTCGAACGGGGCGAGCCGGTACTGGACGAGTCGGGTCTGCGGCCGCGGTCGCTCGAGGAGTTCGTCGGCCAACGAGAGCTCAAGGATCGCCTCTCGGTGATCCTCGAAGCCGCCCGGGCCCGAGGTCAGGCGGCCGATCACCTCTTGTTCGGTGGCCCCCCCGGCCTTGGCAAGACCACACTGGCCGGCATCGTGGCCAACGAACTTGGGGCGCACCTCCACGTCACCTCAGGTCCGGCCATCGAACGCGCGGGCGATCTGGCTTCCATCCTGACCAAGCTGCAGGCGGGGGACGTCTTGTTCATCGACGAGATCCACCGTCTTCCCCGCCCGGTCGAAGAGGTTCTCTACCCTGCGATGGAGGACCTGCAGATCGACGTCATGTTGGGGAAGGGGCCGGCAGCTCGAAGCATCCGCTTCGACCTCGAGCCCTTCACCCTGGTGGCAGCCACGACTCGCACGGGTCTCATCA
>JAQCHM010000044.1 GCA_027730885.1 Actinomycetota bacterium
ATCCTTTCAAGCGAGGACCAATCCTCGCAGATGAGATGTCAACCAAATCGGGGGCAGACCCTTACGTGATCGACGCGTGCGAGCGTTCGATGCCCATCGCTACCCCTGTAGATGGCGGCGGTACGGTCCGCTGCCACCTCCAGACCGACGGCCGACTCGCCGGGCGTCCTTTGCATGCCCTGCCCGCGGACGCTGTACTCCCTACTGCATCGCCGAACCCCACAACGACCTGACCAAGGAGCTTCGTATGGACAAGCCCGTACTGGACTACGAACCAACGATGCCGAATGCGATCCATCGCGCCGCCGACCGGTTCGGCGATCGCGACTTCATCGTGATGCCGGATCGACGAATGACGTTCGCCGAGGCCGAGAGTGCATCCCGTCGTGTCGCGAAGGAGATGCTCGCCCGCGGAATCGGCAAGGGCACACGCGTCGGTATCCAGTTCAGCTACAGCACGGACTGGGTGGTGGCGTTCTTCGCCGCGACGCGTATCGGCGCGATCTGTCTGCCGATGAGCAGCGTGTACCGGCCGGCCGAGTTGCGCAAGACGGTCGTGCACGGCGATGTGGATACGCTCATCGTCCCGCGCGTGCTCGTCGGCAAAGAACATCTCAGTTACGTTGCCGAGGCGTTCAGCTGGCTGAACGATTCCGGCGCGTCGCCGCACTGGTCGCCGGACGCGCCGTTTCTGCGCCGCATCTGGGTTGCCGGTGATCCGTCAGACGACCTGCCGGTGTGGGCCGAGTCGATCGACCTTCGTGCGGATGCTGTCTCGGACCTCGCGGACGAGGTCAGCGACGAACTCCTGCTCGCGATCGAGGCTCAGGTCACGCCGTCCGATCGCATCTGCATCATCCACACGTCCGGGACGACCGGCAGTCCGAAGGGTGTGATCCATACCCACGGCGGGTTCCTGCGGCACTCGGAGAACTTGAGCAAGTTCCACAGTTTGACCGAGGACTTCGTGCAGTTCAGCGGTCTACCGTGGTTCTGGATCGGCGGTTTGGTGTTGTCGATCGGCCAGGGCCTCGTGCGCGGGTTCCGGCTCGTGTGCCTCGAGAAGTTCGAGAACGGGCCTGCGTTGGATCTCGTGATCGCCGAGAAACCCCACCAGATCGGCATGTGGGGCCAGCTCGGTCAGCGGTTCCGCCAGTACGTCGACTCGACCGGCCGCGATGTGTCGATGGTGCCGGCCTTCGCGCCACGGCCCGGCGGGCCCGTCGACCCGGAACTGATGCACAACTCGCTCGGTCAGACCGAGTCGCTCGGCCCTCACACGGCGCCAGGTCCGGAGGCCGGTCTTCTGCTCGACGAGCGTCATCGCGGCTCGTTCGGATTGCGGGTGCCACACGTCGAGCACCGCATCGTCGATCCAGTCACAGGCGATGACATTGCGCCGGGTGAAGAGGGCGAGGTGATCGTTCGTGGCTACTCCATCTCTGACGGTCTCTACAAGCTCGAGCGTGACGAGGCGTTCGACGACGACGGTTGGCTGCACACGGGAGACCTCGGATTCTTTCGCGACGGATACCTGTTCTTCAACGGTCGTTCCACCGAGATGATCAAGACGCTCGGATCGAACGTTGCGCCTCGCGAGGTCGAGGTCGTGCTCGAAGAATTCGACGAGGTCGGCCTTGCGATTGTGATCGGTCTCGATGATCCCGATAAGGGTCAGATCGTTGCTGCCGCGCTGGTGCCCAAGCCGGGTACCACCTTCGAACTTGACGCCGTGCGTGCTCACGCAGCCAAGCAACTGTCGAGTTACAAAGTGCCTCATCACATGATCGTGGTGGAGTCCGACGAGCTCCCGATGCTCGGGAGTGGAAAGCCCGACAAGTTGACGCTGCGTCGATTCCTCGAAGAAACGCTCAAGTCCGCTGTGTCGGGCTGAGACGGCCGAACTCCACTTCCGATCAGCCGACCGAGTTACAATTCAAACGGCCGTTTGTTAGAGTATCGGTGATGACATTTCGATCCAGCAGGTGAGACGCCTGCTCGCGACACCGTCTCGCACACATCAAAAATTCGACCCACCCAACTTCGATCAGGAGTGACCATGGCAGCACAGCAGCTCGGTTTCCCGGTGTTTGACGCCGACAACCACTTGTACGAGACGAAGGATGCGCTCACCCGCTACCTGCCTGAGGATCAGGCCAATGCGATCTCGTATGTGAACGTGAACGGCCGCGAGAAGATCGCCGTGCGTGGCAAGATCAGCAACTACATTCCGAACCCCACGTTCGATCGGGTCGGGGTGCCGGGTGCTCAGGAGGAGTATTTCAAAGAGGGCAACCCGGAGGGGAAGAGCTACAAAGAGATCATCGGACGCGGCATCGACTGTCCGCCTGCGTTCCGCAACGCTGAGGCTCGCCTCGCGTTGCTCGACGAGCAGGGCATCGACTATGCCTTGATGCTCCCGACGCTCGCCAGCCTGATCGAGGAGCGGATGCGCGATGCTCCCGATCTGGCCGCCGACGCGATCCACGGTCTCAACCGTTGGATGACCGACGAGTGGCCGTTCCAGTACGAGAACCGGATCTTCTCGGTGCCGATCATCACGCCGGGTCTGGTCGATCGAGCCGTGAGCGAGTTGGAGTGGGTCCTCGACCAGGGCGCCAAGGTCGTCCTGATGAGGCCGGCTCCCGCTTGGGGGTATCGCGGTCCGCGCTCGTTCGCGCTTCCCGAGTTCGATCCCTATTGGAAGTTGGTCGAGGAGAGCGGAGTGCTCGTCGTCCTCCACGCCTCAGACAGCGGTTACGTCCGCTACATGAACGAGTGGGAAGGCATCTCGGGCGAGACATTGCCGTTCGGCAACCCGCTGTTGTTCAGCGCCGCGCTGCGGGTTCAGCACCGCGACATCATGGATGCGGTGACGGCCCTCATTACCCATGGCGTCTGCTGGCGCTTTCCGAAGGTCCGGATCGCGCTCATCGAGAACGGTTCCGGCTGGGTGCCGCATCTGCTCAATCATCTCGATCACGCGTACAGCCAGATGCCGCAGTACTACCCGATGAAGCCCTCGGATACGTTCAAGCGCAACTTCTGGATGCACCCGTTCCACGAGGAGGATCCGTCCGAGCTGGTGGATCTGCTCGGCGCAGACCACGTGATCTTCGGTTCGGACTACCCCCACATCGAGGGGCTCGCAAATCCATTGTCGTACCACGATCAGATCGACAATCTGCCTGCCGATGACGTCCGCAAGATCATGGGTGGCAACATGATGCGGTTGCTCGGCATCGACGCGTCCGTGCCGGTCTGACCGCGTGATCGACGCCATGGACCGCATCGATGTCGAGTATCAGTCTGACGGGGTGACTATCGCTGCTTGGTTGTACCCGGTCGATGGGCCCGGTCCACACCCGGCGGTGATTATGTCGTCGGGTTATGCCGGGGTCCGAGGTGGCCTTCACGGGTATGGGTTTCCGCAGGCATTCGCTGCCGCTGGCTTGACGACTCTGTTGTTCGACAACCCCCATCTCGGTGCGAGCGGCGGCGAGCCTCGTCAAGAACTCGATCCGCTCAGGCAGCAGCGCGCATACCGAGACGGCATTACCCACCTCGCGTCGCTCGACGACGTCGATTCCGACCGGATCGGCATTTGGGGAACGTCATATTCGGGGGGCCACGTGCTCGTCGTCGGTGCCCAGGATCGTCGCGTCAAGGCGGTCGTGTCGCAGGCGATGACGATCAGCGGCCACGCGAACTCGTTGCGGCGACACTCGCCAACCGACTATGAGGCACTGGCCGAGCAATTCTCGGCCGACCGTCTCGGGCGTTCGAGCGGCGAGGCACCTCAGATGGTTCAGGCTTTCTCTGTCGAGAGCGAGACGTACCACAAGACCATGCAGCGGCCCCCAGACGAACGTGATGGCTGGGTGAACGAGATCACCCTGCGGTCACTCGAGATGTACGACGAGTACGAACCAGGGATGTGGATCTCACGCGTCAGTCCTCGACCACTGCTGATGATCGTGCCGACGGGCGACCGACTCACGCCTTCCGAGGACGCCTTCGAGGCGTACAACCGGGCGCTCGAACCCAAGCGACTCGTGGCGGTGCCGGGTGGCCACTATGCGGTCTACGAGGAACAGTTCGAGGTGACCTCGAACGCGGCGATCGACTGGTTCGGGACCTACCTCTGACGAGCGACCTCGCTCGGTTCGGCTCGAACGTTGCGTCAGCTGCTCACGAAGTCGGCGACGAGCGACGTCCAGGTCGAGAGCTCGCTCGAGGTCGACGCGACGTGGAGCACCGAGTCGGGAAGTAGCTCGTGGAGTTGGTGGGCCGTCGTGTCCGGGTGCACGGGGTCTCCGGTCCAGGCCAGGATCAGCGTTGGAGCGGTGATCGCGGCGACCTGGTCTCGTGTCGGGAAGTCGGCGTGGCCAGCGCCGCGCATCACGTGTGCCAGCCGAGTCGGATCCCACGCTCGGGTCGCAGCGGCTTGACGGTCGCGCACGTGAGCGTCGTCGGCGAGAGGATCAGGCAACGGCTGTGCAGCACGTGCGGCGATGGTCGGTTCGACACCGTCGTGTTCGATCATCGTAGCAATCCGCTGCCACTCGCCGGCTTGCGTGGCCCGGGTCTCCCAGGCGGTTGGCGGAATCACGAGTACGCAACGCGCGACCCGGTTCGGTGCACTCACCGCAGCATGCAACGCCGTTCCGCAGCCCATCGAGGCGCCAGCCGAGATGTACCGGTCGATGCCGAGGTGGTCGGCGAGGGCCAGCTGATCGAGTGCCAACTGGTCCCATCCGTAGCCCGGGAGATCGGGAGTCGACTCCGACTCTCCGTGGCCACGGGCGTCGTAGCGTACGATCTGGCCCGGAAGTCGGTCGAAGTCGATGAGTCCGAAGACCGATTCGGCCACTCGGCTCTGCGACAGCCCGTGCCCCCAGATGAACGCCAGCCCGTCGCCGATGACCTCGTATGCAATCTCGGCGCCGAGAATCGTCGCGCGCTCGGTCATCGGAACTTCGGGATCACGTCGTGCGCGAACCGGGCGACGTCGACGAGGTCGAGTTGGTCGACCAAGTCGAGCATCACATCGACATCGTCGATTCCCAGTTCGGACAACATCTCGTAGTGGCCTGAGGGTGCAGCGAGTGGGGCTCCGGTCACGAGGCGAAGGTCGGCTCGATTGCGACCCTCCGTATCGCAGGCCCGGTCGAGTCGCTCGAGGAATTCGACGTACTGGGAGCGAGCATCGGGACCGGGATCGACGTTTGGCATGGCCCAGCCGTCGGCCCAGCGCGCGATGCGTTGAAGCGTGATGGGGCCCGATCCACCGACCAGGATCGGGATCGGTTGATTGGGAACGGGGTGGAAACCCGCCGGCGGGTGTGAGTAGAACGTGCCGTCGTGCTCGGAAATACCCTGCCATGCAGCCCGCATCACCGCCACGTGTTCGTCGAGGCGTGCGAAGCGTTCGGCTGGATCGATGCCGACCGAAACGAACTCTTCGATCAGCCAGCCCGCGCCGACCCCGACGACGAGTCGATCGGGGCCGGCGAAGGTCGCGAGAGTAGCGAGTTGCTTGGCCAATGCGACCGGAGCACCGGGAGTAACACACGTGTGCCGAGACCGATACGCGACGTCGCGCCGGCAACCACACTGAGCGTGGTCAGGGCGTCGTAATATGCCATGTCGGCACGGTTGTAGTAAGTGTCCCGGTCGGCTCTGGTCGCCTCGGACAATTCGACCGGATTGAACAGATGATCGTATACCCAGACCGAATCGAACTCAAGCTGCTCCGCTCTGACCGCCATGGCGATCAGGTCGGAGCTATCCGACAATGGGCCCGAGTTGGGTAGGTGAAGACCGAAACGCACCGCTGACGCCCGCTGTCAGCCGGCGCGCGGGCCGAGTGAGGACACATGGATCGGCGTGTCCATGGCCTGGATCGCCGGGAGCACCTTTTCGGCGAAGAGGCGCAGGCTTTTCTCGGCCTTATCCCTCGGCATCCCGCCGTAGAACACGTGCACCACCAAGGTCTCGAGGCTGATCGCTTCCTGGAGTGCCTTGATCTTGCTGATGATCTGATCCGGCGTTCCGATCGGCTGAGTGTTGCGGCGCGCTTCGAGGGAGGCATCGGCGACGCCGACGTCGGCGGTCTGCTTCTCGAGGTACTCCTCGTACCCGTGGACCCCTTCGAAGCCGGGGTTGTTCCACTCGAAGTAATGATGCTGGGCAGCGGTGAGTTGTTTATGGAAGTACTCCCAGCCCTCCTCGGCTTCGGCTTCGGTCTCGGCGCAGTACATCCACAGCAGCGTCGTGGGCTGATCCGGTGGCAATCCGAGGTCCGCACGGATTCCGTTGAACTGTTGGACCGACGCAGTCATCTCGTCGAAGTTGTCACCGGAGACGAACATCTGGCCGAGACCATTCTCGGCGGCGAGTTGCGCCGAGGCCTTCGTGCTGAACGCCGCCTTGATCCGGGTGGTCAAATCCCCCTTATGGCGTGCCTGAGGCCGGATCGTCGTCTCTGGAATCTGGTAGACCTCGCCGTCGAAGCTGAAGCGTTCGGCGCCGTCGGAGGCCTTGAGCGCGTTGACCACGTCGTAGAAGTACTTGTGTGATTCCTCGATCGGGTAGCCGAGCGATGCGTATTCGTGGGGCGCGACGCCGCGCCCGATGCCGAGGTGCAGGCGTCGGCCCTTGAGGAGGATGTCGAGCATCGAGATCTCGCTCGCGAGACGGACCGGGTTCCACCACGGAGCGACGATGACTGCGGTGCCCATGTCGATCCGTTCGGTCCGACCGGCCCAGTAGGCGAGGTACTGGAGGGGGTTTGGTTGCATCGAGTAGGCCGATCCGTAGTGCTCGGTGGCCCAGATCGAGTCGTAACCAAGCGGCTCCACGAGGTCGCCCATGTAGAGCGTGTTGTCCATGTTTTCTGCGTCGGAAACGGTCGGAGGACGCTCGTAGTCCCCTGCCATAAGTCGTTCCCAATCGCCCTGGTTGTATCCGGTAACCATTACTCCACAATGCATCGCAGTCTTCTCCTCGAACGGTTGTTGGTCGCAGTATTGAGCGGTATTTGCAGGCTACAAGGTCTACCGAACGTTTGGCAGTATTCGCGCGAACGGAGTAGTTCACTTTGTCTACCATTCGTTTGGTAGAGTAACCTCAGCGCTGGCTGCAGCGACGTTTGCAGTCCGACTGGGCTGCGAGATCCGAAACCTGACCGGGCTGCGAGATCCGATCGACACCGATGGAGGACATCTATGACAGACCATGCTGACAACAACTACAAGTACATAGCGGTAGAGGAGTTCGATGACGGCGAGATCGTGCGGATCATGCTCGATCGCCCGGACCAGCGCAATGCCCAGAACCGCGGTTTGCTCGTCGAACTGAACGAGGCGTTTCTGCGCGCTGAGGCCGATGACGCTGTGCGCGTCGTCATCCTCGGCGGGAACGGCAAGATGTTCTCGACCGGCCACGACCTGGGTTCCAAGGCGATGATGGAGGAGTACACGCCGGGCCCGAACCAGCACGAGTCGCGCAAGGTCAACGGCGGCTCCCGTGTCGGTTCAGAGAACCTCATGTTGCAGGAGTGGCACTACTTCTTCCAGAACACGCTGCGGTGGCGCAACCTCCGCAAGATCACGATCGCGCAGGTCCACGGACCCGTGTACGCCGCAGGGCTGATGCTGATGTGGTCGTGTGACCTGATCACCGCGGCTGAAGACACTGAGTTCGCCGATGTCGTCGGCACGCGACTCGGCATGATGGGGGTCGAATACTTCGCTCACCCGTGGGAGTTCGGTCCGCGTAAGACGAAGGAACTGCTACTCACCGGCGACTCGATGGGCGTCGACGAAGCCCATGCGCTCGGCATGGTGTCGAAGGTCTTCGCGCCTGATGAACTGGGCGAGAAGACACTCCAGTTCGCGCGCCGGATCGCCCGTACTCCCACTATGGCCGCGTTGTTGATCAAGGAATGTGTGAACCAGACCACTGACACGATGGGCTTCACCAACGCGCTGAACTCGTGCTTCACGATGCACCAACTGAACCACAGCCACTGGGCGACGATCACCAATGGCGAGAAGTGGATCGCCCAAGAGGAGCACGGCGTCCTGAACTGGAAAGTGGCGCCGCCTGTAACCGAAGCAACGAAGTCCGAAGCGGGTGTCATTCCCTCCAAGGTTGGTGGCTGAGGGGCGACCAGCCCGGTCGAGCATGTTGGGCCGATGATTGACGTGACGACAAGTTCGTGTCGACCGGGCCGCGCCGGATAGGTCATACTGACAGAGTGAGCGCAGAGGAGACAATGCAGCGGTGGTGGAACGACGTGTGGCAGGAAGGACGTGACGATCTCGTCGCCGAACTGGTCGCCGATCCGTACGTTCGCCATGGCGCTTCAGCGACGGTGCGACGAAACCACCAGGAACTACGCGACGATCTCCGCCAGTTTCAACGCGTGCTGCACCACCCGACCGTGACCATTGACGATGCCGCCTACGCTGACGACAAGGTCTGGGGGCGCGTGACCATGGAAGGGCTCAACCGCGAGACCGGCGAGATGCGTACGGTGTCATGGCTGCAGGTCCACCGCCTCGAGAACGACAAGATCGCAGAATCGTGGATGCTCTACGCAAACGGGATCGACTGGCGCTGATCGCTCTTACGCAGAGCCAACTGCGACACCGTTATCGCCACGATCACGATCGAACCCATGGCCGCCAACGTCTGACGCAGACCGATCACGTCGGCCAGCGCTCCGAGCGGAAGCGCCGCCATCCCGAATCCGCTGAACGAGAGCATCATCAGGCTCTGGATGCGTCCGTGGAACTCGAACGCTGCGATGTTGAGAGCCAAGGAATTGTTCATTGCCTGGAACCCGGACGCTCCGGCGCCGACCACAGCGATGGTGGCCAACGCCACAGCGATCGACGGTGAGGCCGCGAGCGCGATCACTGCAACCCCGAAGACGACACCGCTCACCGCCTGGACGTTCCATGGCGAGCGTCGGCTCCCACGTCCTGCGATCCAGACCGAGATGATCACTGCGCCGACCGCCGATGCTGCGGACAGCGCGCCGTATCCCGCTGCGCCGACGTTGAGCAAGTTGGACGACACGCGAGGGAGGAACGCGAGGTAGGGGAATCCGACCATGACTACGACAAATGAGGTCCAGAGGAGGATTGCCATTTCGCGGTCCCTTCGGGCATATCGCAGCCCGTCCAGGAACTCGCTCCTGGCGGATCGCTGCTCGCCCGTGCGGGGGGTGCGTCCGTGCGGCAGGGGGAGCACGGCAATAACCGACGCAGCCGACAGGACTGCGGCAACGAGGTACACCCCGGCGGTCCCGAACCACACGATCCCGATGCCGATTCCTGCGAGGGACGGGCCGATCACGCGACTCGAATTCAAGCTCACCTGCGAGAGGACGATCGCATTGGTCAGCAACCGGCGCCCGACGACCTCGCCCGTCATGGCGATCCGCGCCGGCCCCAGGAACGCGAACGACACGGCTTGAATCGCTGAGACCGCGAGCAACATCCAGTACTGCGCGGCATCGAGCAGCACGGCGACACCCAACCACGCAGCTGTCGCGCTGAGGATCAGTTGGGTGACGATGAGGATCATGCGTTTCGAGACGCGATCGGCCATCGCTCCGCCGAACGGCGTGGCGAGGAGCATCGGCACACCGAACGCCATGTAGACACCGCCCAGGGCAGCGTTGCTGTCGGTGAGTTCGTTGGCAAGCCATCCGCGAGCGACCACCTGGGCCTGGACGCTCAGGAACGAGATCGTGCCGGCGATGAAGAGCAGTCGATATTCGCGAACAGCCAGTGATTCGAACGTCGAGGTCCCCTGCCCGCCGACGGGCTGACGGGAGCTGAGATTGCGTGCCATTAGGATGTTCCCTTCGAATCTCGACGGCTTTCGCCGTCAGGGTAATCTCACCATTTCGACGAGCATCCTCGGACCTCCCACCCGGTGGCAAGCGTATCGATCTGAACCACTTGAGGGATCACCCGTGGCCAAGGGAGATCAGTCGGCCACGGTCGAGAGAAGCGACCCGGGCTCCAGCAACCTATCAGCCAGGCCCCATTCGACCGCTGACCGCCCGTCGAGTACTCGGCCGCCGAGCGCGAGCTGCGCCGTGCGCTCCCGGCCGATGCGACGGCTGACGCTCACCGTGCCGCCCGCGCCGGGGATCAAGCCCAGTTCGAGTTCGGGCAGCGAGATGATCGCATCCGGATCGATCTCCACGCGGCCGGCGAATGCAGCCATCTCGATCCCGCCACCGATCGCCGCACCATGGATCTGGACCCTCACGATTTCTCGTTGACGATGGATGAGCCGCCCGGGGCTCCGCGCCAATCGGACCATATGGGCCGTCGCCGGGTCGGCCCGAGACCCGAACTCGTCGAGGTCGCCGCCACTGCAGAACGATGGCCCGTTGCCCCGCAAGACGACTGAACTGATCGAATCATCGATGAGCGGAAGGACCAACGCATCGCACAATTCGTTGCGCATTCTTGTCGAGATGGCGTTGTGGCGTCTCGGCCGGTCGAGCGTGAGGACCAGTTGGGAGCCGATTCGATCGATCATCACGCACGGTGCGTCGTCAGCTACCGGAGCTGCTGGCTGCGTCGACCTCCAATGAGCGAACTCTGGACCCGCCTGCAGCATGGAGTACACCGCCGACTCCATCGCAAGACCCGACTCCACGCCGACCCCGGGTAACGCTCGTAAGAGCAGGGCCAGGCTCACTGCCGCCCGTGGAGCGCGCTCCAGGCGGGCAACCACTGCGTCGACCTCCTTCGAGTGCACGACGAGATCAGCCCACCGATGCCGAGCGGCGGGGTCGTCGTCGACCCGCACGACCACCACGGGCTCGGTGACCAGCGCTGCACCTGTGTCATGGCCCTCGCCGCGCACCACGACCACGGCGTGGTCGGGGTCACCGATCGTCTCGTCGCCGACGATCGCGTCGGCGAATCGACGGTATTCGCGCGGGCTCAGTTCGAGAATGGGAATGCAACAAAGTTACCACGGGCACCCGATCCGTCACCGTCCGCGCAGCCATACTGAGGCTAATGATTCGGGCACATGTTGACGAGGCGCAGCTCGCAGAGGCGTGGACGGCGTCAGGTGGCCGATCGCTGACCGATCCGGCGGTGCCGGTCCCGGCACGGCTCGTGCAAGGCGTGCTGGAGACCATTGCCGAACTGGACCGTCACGGCGCAGAATTGGCGAGGGATTTTGCAGGGTCGGGGCTCGGCGTCATTGCGATGAAGGCCGCCGCGAGTGGGCTGCCGGCGTCCGGGCGAATCAGCAGTGGGGGAGCGACCCGTCTGCTTGAGACCGCCGACGGATGGGTCGCCCTCTCGATGCCACGCAACGGTGATCACGACCTGGTTCCCGCTTGGCTGCAGATCGAGGGCGCGGTCGACGACGTCTGGAGGGTGGTCACAGAGGAGGTTCGAGGTCGCTCGTGCGCCGTCCTCGTCGAGCGTGCAGCGCTGCTCGGCCTGGCATGTACCGAGGTGGGGGAGGCAGCGGCGCGAACGACACCGGCGATACCGTTAACGGGCGGGAGCGCGCCGCCCTTTCGTCTCAAGGACGCAACGGTCGTCAACCTTGCGTCGCTCTGGGCCGGCCCTCTGGCTGCAACCGTGCTCGGCCGTCTGGGCGCCCGAGTGATTACGGTCGAGAGCACCACGCGTCTCGATGGCGGACGCGCAGTGCCACCGTTCTTCGCAGCGGTGCACGAAGGACACGAATTCGTGACGGTGGACCTCGGATCCGCCTCCGGAGTGGAAGTGTTGCGATCCCTGCTGTTGCGAGCCGATGTGGTGATCGAGGGGTCGCGCCCCCGGGCCATGTCGCAGCTCGGCATCAATGCGATGGAACTGGTTGCCAACGGACCCCGGGTCTGGATGTCAATCACCGCGCACGGACGCCGTCTGCCGCACGGCGTCCGGATCGGATATGGCGATGACGCCGCGGCAGCGGGCGGGCTCGTGGGGTGGGTCGACGGTGGACCCGTGTTCATAGCGGACGCGGTCGCGGACCCGATCACCGCGTTGACGGTCGCATCCGTTGCAAACCGCCTCGCCGCCACCGGCGGCCGTTGGGTCGTCGACGTCGCTCTCAGCCGGGTCGCTGCAGCACTTGCACCGCAGCCGAACGCGGCGATCCCGAAGCGCTGGGCGCCCAAACGGTCGTCGGTGTCCCGATCGATGTGATTCCGGCCGGCCAAGCGGCGGCTGGTCTTCAGTCGTCGACGGGCGGCCGCCAGCAGGTTGCGAGAAGCGCAGCTGCACCACCGATTCCGGCGACAACGGCGGTCAGCAGCCCGGGAAAGCCAACCAGATCGTCGTTGATCCCGATCAACTCCTTGAGCGACCAGGAACCGGCGCTGGTCGCATCAAGCAGAACACCGCACAGCCCGAGCGTCGCCACGTACTTCCATCCTTCTCCGGGACGGAAGATGAAGAACCCTTTGCCGCGGTGGTTGATCACCCATGACACCGCCCCGCCGAACGGCGTCAGCAAACCGACAATTAGAAATGCGCCTCTGCCGATCTCGGTGAGCATTGCGAGTCAGGCCTGCGCTAGCGGCGCCCACATGCCGAGGGATCCGAACTAGCTGGCTGTGCCCTCGATCTCGCCGCCTTCGATGCTGTGGCTGACCCCGTGTGCGAGCATCACGGCGCCGATGCCACATCGGAACACGAGGAAAGTGAGACCGATTGCGTCGGCGTCATCCACGAAAGTGTCCTCCAAGCGTTTCTGAAGTACTCCGTGTGGCGGCCTGGCGGTGGTCGTGATCGAGCCCGTGAACTCGACGTCGACCAACTCACTCGTCAATTGGGTCGAAGCGGAAGCCGCTACCACACTGTTCGACAACGGTGATGCCTCGCTGGTGTCGTCGCGGACACAGCGATCGACCGGAGGCACCGAGGAATTCGTCGAGGAATCGGCGTCACTTGGCGCGCCGGGCGGGAGCATCGATCGCGTCGTGTAATTGTGCTTCCTCGAAGACGAACCGCTCTCGCACTGGGACGCCTACCGCGACCACGCCGCCAAGATCAACAGCTCAGAACTGGGCCGTTGTGCGTTCGCTGCGCCGTACGTCCCGGCCGTCGTTGGTACAGACACGTACGCCGGAGAACTCTGGTGAGAGGTCCCGACGCTAGCGCGTTCAATCTGCGAAATCATGGTGTCGGCATGAGGACCTCGTTCGGTGATGACCGGCCTCTCGATCGCGAGTCGACATGACGCGCCGACGGCAACGTTTGCGGGACACGCCCGCGCCGATGGATTCACTGCCGTCCGTCACCTCGTGGCCCATCGCTTCGGAGGTCGACGCCGAGATGCGGAGTCGTTGCGTTCAGGCCGATCGCCGGGACGCCGGCATTCTCAGGTTCGAGCGGTACCTGTAGCCCGTTGAGCACTCTGCTGACACATGCGTAGAACGAGGTCGTGAGCACGAGTTCGAGGCACCCGCGGTCGCCGAAGTGACGGTGGAGCGACGCCCACGTCGCATCGTCCAGTTCTCCGACCGCTCCGAGTTGGTCGGCCATCGCAAGTGCTGCATGCTGTGCAGGTGAGAACGTCGTAGCGTCGGCGCTGGGCCACATCGACAAT
>JAQCHM010000045.1 GCA_027730885.1 Actinomycetota bacterium
GAGCTGGGCATCACCATCAATGCCATCTGTCCAGGAGCGACCGGCGAACTCGTCAACCGACTCCCGGCCGGACTCGCGGTTTTGGCGCCCGACGTTCTCGCCGCGGCGATGGTGTCGGTAGCCACCGACGGTGGGACCGGACGAGCAGCAAGCGTGGTAGCCGACCGCAACCCCGTCGTGCAGTTCCACGAATTCAGCGAAGTCGAAGGTTTCTAGCGCACCCGAGAGGAGAAGGAAGATGCCGGGATTGAAACACCCACTGAGCGGAGCGGTCTACGACGTCACCGAGGACGGCACGATCAGCGTCACCACCGCGGACACGTGGGGACGATTCGACCGCGAGGGCGTGTGGATCGAAGGCGACCTTCGCTCTTGCGACCCTCAAATGTGCAACTGGCTCGCGTCGGGCCGCTTCCAACTCGCGTCCCGGCGGCCCAACGCATATACAAATGAGGAAGTGTCATGACGACCCTCGAGCCTGCGCCGCCGAGATCGGATGCGGTCACATACCAGCAGATCCTGGACACCGATACCCACACCGTCCCTGCCGTGTTGCGCCGAACGAGCGATGTCCGGTTCACCGACGCCGACATCCCCATCAGTCGGTATATCAGCCGCGAGTTCCACGAGCTGGAGAAGGAAAAACTGTGGAACCGGGTCTGGCAAATGGCCTGTCGCTCCGAAGACATGCCCGCGGTCGGCGACACCCTTCGCTACGACATTGCGGACCGGTCCTATCTGATAGTCCGCACCGCACCTCACGTCATCAAGGGCTACTACAACGCCTGCCTTCATCGGGGCCGGATGTTGCGCGAGTTCGACGGACGCGTGGACGAGATTCGGTGTCCGTTCCATGGCTTCTGCTGGGAGCTCGATGGTGGTCTCAAGCAGGTTCCATCGGGCTGGGATTTTCCGCATGTGTTGGCACGCTCCGACGAGTTCCGGCTTCCCGAGGTGAACGTGGACACCTGGGGTGGATTCGTTTTCCTCAATCCCGACGAGAACTGCGAACCTCTCACCGCATTTCTCGGCGACCTTCCCGACCACTTCGCCGACTGGGACCTCGAGAACCGCCACAAGAGCGCGCATGTCGCCAAGGTGATTCGCTGCAACTGGAAGGTCGCGTCCGAGGCGTTTGCCGAGGCACTTCACGTGGTTGCCACCCACCCTCAGATCTTGCCGAGCATCGGCGACGCCATCACGCAATACGACGTCTGGGGCAACTTCAGCCGGGCGATATCTCCCAACAACACACCCAGCCCGCATCTGCGTTGGACCCCGACCGAACAGGAGATGTTCGATGTGCGGACCGACCGCCGTCTTGGTGACGATCCCGTCCAACTGATCCCCGAGGGCATGACTGCACGGGAGTACACGGCGGCAGCCGCCCGGAAAATGTGGCGGCCAATCGTCGGCGATCGTGTGGATCGAATGAGCGACGCCGAGTTCAACGACTCGTTCTATTACACGGTGTTTCCGAACTTTCACCCCTGGGGGGCGTTCAACGCCATCACCTATCGCTTCAGACCGAACGGTGATGACCATGAGAGCTGCATAATGGAATGCATGTTCCTCCTGCCCTTCGGCGACAGGGAGCGGCCACCTTCCGCGGCGGTCAACTGGCTCGGCCCCGATGACGAATGGGTCGAGCACGCGCCCGAGCTGGGCGGGCTGGCCCGGGTATTCAACCAGGACACCTTCAACCTGCCGAAAGTACAGCTCGGCCTCCATGCGATGAAGAAGCCGGGCGTCACCCTGGCGAACTATCAGGAACTGAAAGTCCGTCATCTCCATGTGCTGCTCGACGCGTGGCTCAGCCGGGATTGAGGATCGACATGGACCTTCAAGATGTCATCGACGAGCTGTCGATTCGACGACTCGTGGACACGTTCTGTGACGGTGTCAACAGCCGAGACGCCGACCTGTGGAGCTCCGTATGGGCCGACGACGGCGCTGAGTTTCGCCTTGGCGAAAATGACATCGTCGGAAAGGACGCCATCGTTGCCGGGTTCAAGAGCGGCATCGTCGCCTACGACCTTCTGGTTCAGGTAGCGACGAACGGGCGTATCGAGATCACCGGCGATACCGCCACCGGCAGGTGGTACATGCTCGAGATCACTTCCTTGGCCGGCGGCGCCGACTCGCAACATCTGGGACTGTGCCGCGACGAATACACCCGGAGCGCTGACGGCTGGAGGCTCCAACGAAGGGAGGTTGAGCGAATCTACAAAGGCACCGCCGCCCTCGACGGTTGGACGCGACCCGTTGTCTGACGATGTCGAACTCGCCCTGTTCCGTTCGTGGTCGCTCGCCGTTGCTCTCGGCGCCGACGGACTCCATGCCGGCATCATTGTTCTGCGCTGCCGGGAGAACCAGCGATAGATATAGATAGATATAGATACTGCGCGCAACCCCAAACCAGCTGGACTCGAGCGGGATTCTGCTACCACTTGCTCGCGCAGAGATCGAACACGCTTTCCCGCAGAGCAAGGCTCTGCTCGATGAGCCCCCACCGTCGAGGAATGATCAGTGACCTTGCGTGGCACTTCGACTTCGAGACCGCCGAGCGTCAGTTCGAAGTCGACATCGAGAACGCTCTGACGGGGATTCGCGCCCGGGTCCGGTCACGCGGGCTCCAGCGGAGCGAGGAGATCGACTGAGCACGCTCCGACAGAGCGGATGCTCTGACCGAGACCGTTCCGGCCGGATTCGAACCCACTGGCCCCAGACCAATCGTGCCGATAGCCCAGGGATGGCCTGGCGGGCGGCGTGGCCACTGTGGCGCTCGTCGGTGCTTGGCCCTGACATTGCCCGCCAAGATCAGCGCCTTCGGAGCCTTGTCGGCGCCTCGATCACCGCACCAAGACTCCCTGTGGCGTGCACGGGCCTACGAGTGCCGGACTCGAGGCCAAGTTCCTGAGTGCATCGCTCGATCAGCGTGTTCGACCAGCGTGTTCGACCACGTGTCCGTCGCGAGGCGCGACCCCCCGAAGGGTCATGAGGATCGCACAAAACGGAGTCTACAGATCAGTCTATGGCACCCGAGGCGGCCACCACGCTTAACAAGGCCGCAGTAAAACGTCGAGAAACCGTTGCTATTACAACGAGTTTTGAGTACGCCCCCCGGGACTTGAACCCGGAACCTGCGGATTAAGAGTCCCGAGAAAACCGTCCAGGAAATCCGGCACGGTCCAGATAGCAACGAATAATCCGGTTCTCAGTCCAGCCAGTCCGGCCCAGTCCGGCCAGTACCAGAAAGTTTGGCACCCGGTTTGGCACCCGATCCGGGGACCGCATCACAGCGGAGCAGGCGACGAGCCCTTTCGGCAGATCTGTGATTGGGTGGTGCGGGTGCCGGGTCGGGCTGGCGAGATGGTCCGGTGGCAGGTACCGAGGCGAGAAGATATAGGCTCGGGCAGTGCGAGTGGTCGAATACGAGGGCGCGTCTGGAAAGGCAGCGGTCGGTGTTGTCGTCGGTGACGGCGTCTGTGATCTGACAGCGCGGTATCCGGGAAAGGCGCGCTGTGTGCATCACCTGTTGCAGTCCCCTGATTGGCACACGCTGCTCGAACCCGATCTCGTCGCGGACGTCGCTCTCGACGAGATCCGGTTTCTGCCGCTGCTGGCCGATACCGGACGCGTTTTTGCGGCGGGGCTCAACTACCCCAAGAAGTCCCCGGCGGGGGAGCAGCCGCCGACCCCGACGTTTCCGCCGTGGTTCTCGAAGGTGCCGGGCACGCTGGTCGGTCACGGCCAGGCTCTGCTCGCTCCGAGCGTTTCCACAACGTTTGACTACGAAGCCGAACTTGCGGCCGTGCTCGGTAGGGGCGGGCGCCACATCGCGGTGGCTGACGCCCCTGGGTTGGTCGGCGGTTGGACCTGTTTCAACGACGGGTCGGTGCGCGAGTGGCAGCGTCATAGCGTCAATGCCGGAAAGAACTTCGAGCGGTCGGGTTCGATCGGACCGTGGCTGGTGACCGCCGATGAGATCCCCGATCCCCAGAACTTGCGCCTGATGGCTCGGGTCGATGGTGAGCTCCGCCAGGACGCGAGCACCGCCGAGATGATCTTCAGCGTGGCCGAGATCATCAGCTACCTCTCCCAAGCAATCGAGTTGCGCCCCGGCGACGTCATAGCCACCGGCTCGCCCGAGGGAACCGGGGGCTCGTTCGATCCGCCCCGCTACCTGATCGCGGGCCAAACCGTCGAGATCGAGATCGAAAAGATCGGCGTGCTCCGCAATCCGGTGATCGCCGAGACGCCAGCGTGAGAGGCGCTCCTTCGTCGCGGTTACTCATCGCGAGAGGGGCAGGTGTCTACAGCTGAGCCGTGACTGGCCGATAGGGTGCGAGCAGCAGAAGCTCGCAGCCGGCTGACCCGGCGACGAGTGGGCCGTAGCGTGTGTCCGTCGCGGACCATCGAAGCTGATCGGGGCGATAGATGTCTTCGTCGGCGATCGAGACCTCGCCGTCAGTCGGTATCAGGATCGACTCGCATCCGTGCTTCAGAGAAGCAAGCTGCTCACCCGGCTCGAGTTTGATCATGGCGGCGTGGATCCCGAAGGTGGAGAGGATCCGACCCGGGACCGGTCGAGCGATTCCGTCGACAGGAAGTGAGATCTCCTGCCAGGGGCCGTCAGCCCACCGTGCCCGCCACCAGCTGTCGGATCCCGGTGGGGTGAGGTCATCGCGCCCGGCGGCCTGCTGTGCGTCGTCCGCGTATGAGACACTCGGTCTTCCACCGAAGGTGAAGGTGTAGAACAGCGAGCCGTCGGCGCCGGTCGTTTCAGGGCCGTAGACCGTGCCAGCTTTGACGAATCGCAGGTCGCCTGCCCGGTACGTCGTTGGTTGCCGGGCAGAGCCGACTTGACCCGGCTCGGCTGCCATCGACACCGATCCTCCCGTGTAGAGGTATACGACGTCGAAGGGGTGGTAGTGCGCGGGCGACACTGAGGTTGCCGGATGCTTGGCCTCGACTATCCACGGATCCTCTTCTCGGAGCCATCGAACGTCGGTGGTCGTCTCGTCGGCGAGGCCCTCCTCGAAGCCTTCCCACGCGACCGAACTACGGTCGATTCGTTCCCAATTCACAGCGGCGCTCCTATGCGACGGCCATTCCCCCGGTGATCTCCAGCTCGCTCGTCTATCCGGGTCAGGTCCAGTGGTCGCCTTCTCGGAAGGCCATGCCCAAACGCGCCTGCGGCGTGTCGGGGATCTGTTCGAGCGGCGTGTTGAGCTCCTCCACCGTCGGGCCGAACCGGTCGGCGAGAGCCCGCATCTTGGCCACATCGAAGCCGTAACATCTCGCGGCGTTCTCACCGAGCATTTTGCGAACGTCGGCCTCGGGTATTCTGGCGAGAGTGTTGCGAAGACTTTCCCTGGTATGGGGCCAGGTCCCTTCGACATGGGGGTAGTCCGAGCCCCACATGACGCTGTCCAGCCCGACGTCGTCGCGTGCATCGGCCTCGGCTCGCGACATGAAGCTCGCTCCGACAAAACAATGTTTGTGCCAGTACTCCGTCGGCGTGAGCTTCAAGGTGGCGCGGCCTTCGGCTCCCAGGTTGCTGTGCAGCGTGCTGTCGAGGTCGCCGAGCGTGCGCGGGATCCAATCGGCGAGCAACTCGGCGAACGCGAGCTTGAGGCCCGGGTGGCGATCGAAGACGCCGGTCCACATGAGCCACCACAGATGGCGGGTGCTGAAGAAGGGCGCCTCGGTGAGCGTGAGGAGGATGTTGGCGACGTGCCCGAACGGGTAGAGCTGGGCCGGGATCGCGTCGACACCGTGGGTGTTCAGCGGCATGTCGAGCTCTTCGCACACTGACCACAACGGCTCGTAGATCTCGTCGTGGAGCCCGGGGTATTCGCCGGCGGGTGCTACACCGGGAAAAGCGATCCCTCCGCGTAGACCGTGCTCGGCCGCCCACTGGACCTCTTTGACCGCCGCGTCGACGTCTTCGATTTCGATCTGGGCAATACCGAAGAAGCGCTCGGGGTATGCGGAACAGAAGTCGGCGAGCCATCGGTTGTAGATGCGCGCACCGGCAACGCGCTGTTCGATCGAGGGCGCCGATAGCCCGAGTGGGCTGCGTTCGCGGAACTCGGGGGAGAACGGCCGGGGCCCGTTGGGATAGATGACACAGCCGACGACGCCATCTGCTTCCTCGTGTCGGGCCTTCGCCTCCGGATCTTTTGTGCCGGGCCCGTGTCCCTGTTCGGCTTGCAGCGTGTTCATCTCTTCGGACTTGCCTTGGAGCTTGCCGAGGGCGGCCTGACGGCGCGCACTGCGAGCCCGCGACTCCTCCTGGAAGGCCGCGAGGTGTTTCTTCTCGACGTAGGGGCCGAAGTCTTCGAAGTCCGGGCTGGCGTGGGTGTCCGACGAGATCATCATGTACCGCTCGCTCGAGCGGGTCTCGCGAGCGTCAGCTATCTGCACAACCATTGTCATCCTCCAGATTATTCGATGCGTTATATTTACCTGAGTCTCGCATCAAGGGTCACGAAGAGTCAAGCATGGTCGATCGTGCTCACGATGGTCTGAGGCCGAAGAAGTCCACCGCATTGCCGCAGACCATCTTGGCGGTCTCCTCGGCTGTCACGCCATCGAACATCGATTCGATCGCTGCGGCGGAGTCCGGCCAGGTTCCGACACTGTGGGGAAAGTCGGTCGACCACATCGCGCGATCGACGCCGACATCGTGACGCACCTTCACCCCGAACGGATCGTTGACAAAACCCCAGTAGATGTGCCGACGCAGGTACTCGCTCGGATGGCGATCGAGTTCCGGGAGCCCCACGTACTCGTTTGCCCAATGGATCGTGCGGTCATACAACATGTCGACCTGTTCGAAGAAGATCGGGAGCCAACCGATATAGGTTTCGGCGAAGAAGATCCTGAAGTCGGGCAGTCGATCGAATGTGCCCGCAAACACGAGTTGTAGCGCATTGAGGCCGCCGCGATGATCGAATGCAGCGAGGTGTCGGAGGGGGTCTTTGGCCTTGGGGTGGATATCGGCCGGGGCAACCTTGGGGTAAGGATAGGAAGGCCCCCCGAGCGTGGCGCCGTACTGCAGTTGGATGTGGACTGTTACAGCGATCCCGAGGTCCATGGCCTCGCGCCAGAAAACGTCGTCGTCGACCGTCGGATAACTCCGTCCGCACGGCCAGCCGTTCAGGCAGACACCCTTGAGACCGCCTTGGGCGCAGTACCGCAGCTCAGCGAGGGCTTCGTCGAGCCCTGTCTCGGGAATGAGTCCGAGAGCGATCAGCCGGTTGGGGTCGATGGCTGCGTAGTCCTCGACTAGGAACTCGTTGTATGCGTGGATGACGGCTCGATAGGCGTCATCTTGGGCAATCCCTCGCCAGAAGTTGGCGCCGCCGACGCCCGGAAACAGCACTTCGGCGTCGACGCCGTCGCGGTCCATCTCGAGAAGGCGTTGCTCGGGCGGTCCTGCACCGGCGGCGCCTTCGTAGCGCAGGCCCGTCGGTTGGTATTGTTCGGGCGGTCGACCCGAAAGTTCGAGGCCGACAGCCCAGAGCGGACGGCCCTCGACCAGCCAGGCGTCGCCGCCGTTCGAGAGCTTGATACCGCGAGGTGCGCGGTCCCGATGCTCGTCGGGTACCCGGTGCACCCAGCGGTGGATCGGGATTTCGAGATGCGAATCAGCACTGATGACGTTGTATTCCATCGAGAGATCCTTCATTCGGCGGATTGGGCGAGGCGTCGTCGGAGGTCCCGGCGCTCTTGCTCGATGACCGGGTCGGGTACGGGCTGCGAGGCAAGGAGTTCACGGGTGTGTTGGTGCCTTGGATTGGAGAAGAGTTCCTCTGCGCTTTCGATCTCGACGAGACGACCTTGGTGCATGACTCCGATTCGGTCGCACAGGAACCGGACCAGACTCAGGTCGTGGGCGATGAAGACCATCGTGAGCCCGAACTCATCTCGCAGGTCCGCGAGCAGATTCAGGATTGACGATCGGACCGACACGTCGAGCGCTGACACGGGCTCATCGCACACGAGCAGAGCGGGACGAGCTACGAGCGCTCGGGCGATGGCGATTCGCTGACGCTGTCCTCCGGAGAACTCGTGGGGAAACCGATCCAACGAGTTCGAGGGCAACTGCACCAACTCGAGCAGATCGTCCAGAGCCGCCTCGTCGTAGCCTGGCCGGCCCCATAGGCCGTGGATGCGCAATGGTTCGGTGAGTATGCGTCCCACTCGCATTCGCGGATCGAGCGACGACCCTGGATCCTGGAAGATCATTTGCATCTGAAGCCTCATCCGGCGCAGTGCACGCGGCCCGAGAGCGCTCAGGTCCTCACCTTCGACACGGACCTTTCCGCCGCTCGGAGCGATCAGATGGAGCATGCAACGAGCGAGGGTGGACTTTCCGCTGCCCGACTCGCCGACGATGCCGAGCACCTCTCCGCGCTTCACCTCGAGTGAGACCTCGTCGACGGCGGCAACCATCTCGTGTCCGATGAGGCCTTTGCCGTTGACCTTGAACGTTTTGGAGAGGCGAACGACCTCGACGAGCACATCATCGTCCACCGTCGTGCGCGCTTCGCGGCTGGTACTGGCCGGCTCGGGCGCAAGTTCGCTGAGGTCGATCTCGTGCACGCGCAGGCACGCCGTTGCCCGAGACGTCGCGGTCGAGGCGGTCGCCGCATCAAGCGCGACGAGTGGGGGTCGTTGCGTGGTGCAGAGGGGGTCACGCACGAAGGGGCACCTCGGGCTGAAGCCGCAGCCATCGGGGCGCTCTAGTGGCTCAGGTGGCGAACCGGTGATCGCGATCAGGCGGTCCTCGGTTTGCTCGAGTGGTGGAATCGAGCGGAGCAGCAGTCCGGTGTAGGGGTGGCGGGGCTCGGTGTAGAGGTCGTTGGTTGCGGCCTGTTCCACCAACCGGCCGCCGTACATGACGAGAACACGATGGGTGAAGCCGGCGATGATGCTCAGATCGTGGGTTATGAGCAGGACAGCGAGCTTGCGGGCCTCGCCCAACTCGTACAGCAGGTCGAGGACTTCGGCCTGGATCGTGACATCGAGAGCTGTCGTCGGCTCGTCAGCGATCAAAAGTTCGGGGTTACCGGCGAGCGCGATGGCGATCATCACGCGTTGGCGCATTCCACCGGATAGCTGATGTGGGTGGGAGTCCATGAGCCGATCCGGCCTTGGCAGATGCACCTGATCGAGCAGGTCGATTGCGACGTCTTTCATCTCGCGAGCTTCGAGATCGGGCCGGTGAAGCTCGAGGGCCTCGACCACCTGGCGCCCGATCTTCAGGACTGGATTGAGAGAGGACAGCGGGTCCTGGAAGATCATGGCGATCCGGCCGCCGCGGATCCAGCGCATGGCTCTCTCGTTCTTTGCCAGCAGTTCGTCCCCGCCCAGTTTGATCGACGTTTCGGGGCCGAGCTCGCCACCAACGCGGTGAATCAGGCCCATCACGGCGAGCGCAGTGAGGCTCTTGCCGCTGCCGGACTCACCCACCAGTCCGACCCGCTCGCCTGGCGCTATGTCGAAACCGACTTCTTCCACCGGCACGACTGGTCGGGCATTCCTGCGACTGCGGAACGCGATCTGGAGGTTGCGCACCTCGAGCAGGGGTTCGGTCACGACCCGGTATGGATCGAAAGCGGGTCGGTGACCCGTTGCAGCCAACTGCCGATGAGGTTGGTGCTCAGCACTCCGAGCAGGAGGAAGAGTCCGGAGAACGTCGAGATCCACCAGCTCGTGGAGAGATAGTCACGGCCCGAGGACAGGATCGACCCCAACGAGATGTCGGGCGGTTGCACGCCGAACCCGATGAAACTCAGGCTCGCCTCGGCGAGCATCATCGCGGCGAACGTGACCGCCATCAAGGACACCGCTGCCGCGGCGACGTTGGGAAGGACGTGAACGAAGAGGATCCTTGGCGTTGTGGCGCCCAAGCCCGTCGTCGCCGTGACGAGCTCGGTTGTCCGCAGTGTCAACACTGCAGAGCGCACGACGCGGGCATACAACATCCACGAGATCGAGCCGAGCACGATGACCAGGGCGATGACACCGCGGTCGAGTGCGCGTACGAGGACCATCACCAGCAGGATTCCGGGGAAGGCGAGCTCGATGTCGGTGAGGCGCATCAGAACCGCGTCGACGACGCCGCCGAAGTAGCCCGAGATCAGGCCGACAAGGGTTCCGACCACCGCACCCATGAGGGCGGCAAATGCTCCGACAGCGAATGACGTACGCATACCGAGCATGATCCGCAAGAGAAGGTCCCTGCCGAGCGAGTCGGTGCCGAGCAGTCCGCCGTCGCCGCCGGCCCACGATGGGGCCTCTAGCCGTTTGCTCAGTCTGGGTGCCGAAGCGTCCAAATCGGAGATCAGCGGCACCAGTATCGACGACGCCACGAGGGCGATCACGACAGTCATTGCAGCGACGATGATCGGACGGCGATACAGCTCTCCGAGCAGCCGTCCGCTCATCGCTCTTTCACCCCAACGAGGTGGCGAGTGCGAGGATCGATGGCGAAATAGAAGAGATCCGCCAGCAGGTTCAACGACGCGGTAGCCAGGGCGGCGACGACAACGACTGCTTGAACGAGGAACACATCCCCCTGAAACAGGGCGTTGGCCGCCAGGCGGCCGATACCCGGCCAGGCAAACACGATCTCGACGATGATCGCCGTGCCGACGAAGACCCGACCGAGCTCGAAGAGCAGAAGGGTGACGACGGGCACCGCTACGTTCCTCAGCACGTGGCGTCGGGCGACCTGACCCTCGCTCAGGCCCTTCGCCCGCGCTGCCAAAACGTAGGGCTTGCCGTATTCGGCCGACATCGTCGCTTGGGTCAACTGGAAGTTCTGCGCAAATGGCCTCAGCGACAGGACCAGGATGGGCAGGATCATCACCTGTGGTTTCGGGTCATAACCTGCCGTCGGCAGCCACGTAATGTTCACCGCGAAGACCAGCACCAACATGATTGCGAGCCAGAACTCTGCGATCGAGATCACCGAGTATGAGAACACGTTCAACCCGTTGGCGAGCCCCGATTCGGGCCGGCGGGCAGAGATCGACCCAAGGGTGACACCGAGCAGACCACCGCCCAGGACGGCGGGGACGGTCAGCATCAACGTGGCGGGGAGCCGGTCAAACACGTGGCCCAGGGCATCACCGCCAAGCCACAGAGAGTCGCCGAAATCACCGCGGACGGCGTCCCCGAGGAACCTCCCGAACTGGGTGAGGAGATCGTCGTTGAACCCATGTTTTTCGTTGAAGGCGTCGACCGCCTCCTGAGGCGTACCGACCGGGAGACCGAGAATGGCCGGATCGGCGACCAGATGCAAGGCGAGGAAGGTGATGAGGAGGGCGCCGCCGATCACGATCACGAACTGGGCGATGCGTCCGATCAGATACCGGGCCATCAGCTGCACTCCAGGGCCATCGGTCGGTGTCGCTCAGTTCGGTATCGCGGCAAGTGGCACCCTTCCTAAAGTCGAACTCGTGCTGCATTCTCAACCTGCGACGGGCCTCGCCGCAAGGATCACGGAATTCGTGGGCATGTTCGTCGTCGCCATGGTGGCCGGGCGATCACCCGGTCAACTCGACCATGGTCCAGTACACCCGGCTGTCAGCCCGCTCCGGTATGACCACCGTGTCGAGGTGACCGACGATGCCCTTTTCCTTGTAAAGGAAGACGAAGCCGTTGGTGTCGCAGACGCCCTGGGTCGCCTCAGCGAACAGCGCGGTTCGGGCAACGGGATCGATCTCACCAAGTGCATCGAGCACCGTCTGGTCGAGTCCCGGATAGTTGTCGTACCCGATCATCTCGATCCTGCCGTCCTTGATTACGAAGAGGTTCCAGGCGTTCGTGACACTAGGTGTGACACCACCGGCCCTGGTGTAGAAGAGTTCCGCCCGGGTTTCCCGGGGCTCGAAGAGGCTGCCCAGCCAGGTCTGGTACGGCGACAGAATGTACTCGACTTTGAATCCGACGGCCTCGAGCTGGCCGATGACGACCTCGGCGATCTCTTCGCCAGCCGCATAGCGAGCCGTCGGCACCGCGAACTTGAGCGTCGCGCCGATGGCACCGGCTTGTTCGAGGAGCTCCCGAGCCCGATCGGGATCGTACGGCTGCTCCGGAAGGTCCGGGTTGTAGCCCGCCGAACCCGGCACGCCGAACTGACATTGACCGCTCACCGAGTTCTCCTCGCCGATGAAAGCGGTTCGTATGCCCTCTTGGTCGACGGCCAGAACGATCGCCTCTCGGACCAGTGGATCCTGCGTGATGCCATTGAAGCCATTCATCCATAGCATCATCGTTCCGCTTGGCGCGTTGTAGGTCACTGCCGGCACTTCGCTGATCAGCTCAGCCGGAATATCGAGCGCGACCTCGAACTCGTTTCCCGCGGAAAGACCCGCAACCCGCGAAGAGACCTCGGGCCGGACAAGGCCGGTGACGGTCTCGGGTCCCGATGGAGGACCTCCCCAGTAATCCGCGTTCTTGGTCATCACCATCTGCTCGGCAGACTTGGAGGTAAAGGTGAAGGGGCCGGTGCCGGTCGGGTTGTCGTTCTGCGCGTTCGGGTCACTTGCAGTGAAGACCGGCGGCAGGATTGCCGCAGACGTCAAGGCGACCAGGAAGTCAGGCGACGGCTTCGATGTGACCACGTCGACGGTGAGGTCATCGACGATCTCGGTGGACGCGTAATCCTTGAAGAAGCCGATAATGAGCGAGCCGAACTCCTCGCCGGCAATTCGGTCGAGACTGAACTTCACGGCATCGGCGTTGAACGCTTCGCCGTTGTGGAACGTGATCCCATCCCGCAGGTTGAAGCGCCAGGTAAGGCCGTCGTCCATGAGCTCATAGCTCTCGGCGAGCTCGGGGATCACCGCGCCCTCGTCGTCGGTGGTGACAAGCGCCTCGGTCACGTTGCCCCAGAGCAACACGCTGTTCCAAACCGCATTGCTGCGCTGAGGATCCATGTCCTGGATTTCAGGGCCGATCGCGATCCTGATCTCGAACAGCTCGGCGGGCGTCGGCTCCGGCTCGGGCGCGACTGTCGGTGCGGCTTCCGGCTCATCGGCGGGCGCCGGTTCCGGTTCGGGCGCCGGTGCCTCGGTCGGCGCTGGCTGGGTGACTGTCTCTGAAGACGAATCGTCATCTGAGTCACCACAACTGGCGGCCAACATGGCGATCGCTACCACGAGGGCCGGGAACAAACGCCACTGTCGACGTTTGGTGCCCGGTCGCTTGCATTGCGTCTTGTCGGTCCGGCTAGACATCAGGTCACGTCTCCTTGCGTGCCGTCACGTGTCAGACCTTCGAAGCCAGATCACGCAACTGCTTTTAATATGTGTGGCACCATATTAGACACATGCGGGACGGCCGTGCTGCAAATCAGCGCGCTGGCAACTCAACACCTCGGGACGCCTAGGAACGCAGGGACCTCTGCCGCTCGTAAAGGGGTCCGAGCTCGGCGTCATCCGCCGCGATGACACGCTCGACCCAG
>JAQCHM010000046.1 GCA_027730885.1 Actinomycetota bacterium
CCCGCGAGTTCGCCGGCCGCCAGAGCAGCGGCGGCGGCGATGAGTCCGGAAATGGCGGCGCGTCCGGCCGATCGAGGCGCCTGGGTCTGCAACGCTTGGGTCATGTCGGCTTGAAGGCCTGCCATCAGGTGCTCATTCCCTGAGCTGGACATTGTTTCTTGATTTGTTCGTTTCTCAATTTGTTTGTTTCTTGGCGGGAATGGCGACTGGTCGAGTCGAGTTTGATGCTCGTGCGACCAAATTCCCTGCTTCTCGCCGCGGCCTTCGTGCTCGTGCTCGGGGCTACGGCTTGTGGTTCGGAGTCTGCTCCATCCTCGGCCTCGACAACGGTTGCCTCCGAAAGCTCCGGTACCTCCGGGACAACCCGTACCCCTGACGCTGCCGGTAGCTCTGGCCCCGCCGGCAACTCTGTCCCTGATCCGACCGTGGCCCCGAGCGACAACATGTTCCCGGACATCGACGTGGCTGTCGTCGGGTCGGGCGACACGGCGAGTCGGGAGACCGTGAATATGAAAGAGGAGCTCGCAGGGGGCGACACCCCCGTGCTGCTGTGGTTCTGGGCGCCGCATTGAAGCGTCTGCCGGGCCGAGGGCCTGGGAATCGAGCAGTTTGCTCGCGAGAACGCCGGTGCCGTGCGAGTCGTCGGCCTGGGAACACAGGACTCCCTCGAGGACGCCGCTGACTTCGTCGACCAAACCGGCACCGCGTCGTTGTTGATGACGTGGGATGCGTCATTCGAGACCTGGTCGTACTACGGCGTCAGCAGCCAGCCGCAGGCCATTCTCTTGAGCGCTGAAGGCGAGCCGATCGCGTCGTGGGCTGGTCGGTTGTCCATCGACGAGGTGCTCGACGCGATCGAGAACCTGTAGAACGGCCCGCGGCCCGCTAACGTCTCGCGACGTATTCAGCGTGTCAGGAGAACGCCATGAAGGTTGTGGTCGATTTCGACCTCTGCGAGAGCAACGCAGTGTGCATGGGCATCGCGCCCGAGGTCTTCGAGGTCCGCGACGACGACATGCTCTATGTCCTCGACGAGCATCCGGACGCAGCGCTGCACGATCGGGTCCGGGAAGCGGTTTCGCGGTGCCCCAAGCAGGCGATCTCGCTCGAAGACTGAGCCGTCGTCCCGGTGAGCGAGCCGAAGCAGATCGTCATCGTCGGCGCATCGCTGGCCGGGCTGCAGGCGGCGCAGACCCTCCGGCGGGCATCGTTCGAGGGCTCGATCGTCCTGATCGGTGACGAACCACACTTCCCTTACGACCGCCCGCCGCTGTCCAAACAGTTCCTTGCCGGTGCGTGGGAAGAGGAGAAGCTGCGACTGCGGGCCGCGGTCAATCCCTCCGAACTTGGGCTCGACTGGATGCTCGGGGTCGCTGCGACCGGCCTGGATCTTGACCTGCGAACCGTTGCGCTGGGCGATGGACGTACCGTCACCTACGACGGGCTGATCCTTGCGTGCGGAGCACACGCCCGCTCCCTGGCCGACCACCCCCCTGGGGTGTTCACGCTCCGGGGGCTCGATGATGCTCGAGCGCTGCGGTCTGCTCTCGATACCGGACCAGCGAGAGTGTGCGTCATCGGCGCGGGCTTCATCGGTGCCGAGGTGGCCGCTACCGCCCGTGAGCGGGGGCTCGATGTCACGATGATCGAAGCGGCGGCCGCACCGTTGGTTCGGGTGCTCGATGCGGGCGCGGGCCTGGCCATCGCCGAGCTCCACCGCCGACACGGCGTCGACGTTCGACTTGGCGTCGGCGTGAACGAGGTCCAAGCCGGTGCCGATGGTCGTGTCGAGCGCGTCCTGCTGGCCGATGGCTCAGCCGTCGAGGCCGATGTCGTCGTGGTGGGAATCGGCGTCGTGCCCAATACCGGTTGGCTCGAAGGCTCGGGAGTCTCGATCGACAACGGCGTGGTCTGCGACAGTACCTGCCTCGCTGCGCCGAACGTGGTCGCGTGCGGTGACGTTGCCCGCTGGAACAACCCTCGCTACGGGCGTCTCACCCGTGTCGAGCAATGGGACAACGCCGTCGATCAAGGGGCGTACGTTGCCCGACGCCTGCTCGAGGAGGGCGGGGTCGACCCCGAGCCGTTCGCTCCGGTGCCATGGTTCTGGTCCGACCAGTACGACCGAAAGATCCAGTTGGCCGGCGTCACCGGCCCCAACGCCGAGGTGGTCAACGGCTCGCTCGACGAACAGCGCTTCGTCCAGCTCTATGCCGATGACTCCGGGAGATTCGTCGGTGCGCTCGCATGGAACCGCCCGCGACAGGCCATCCAGGCCCGCCAATTGCTGGAGCAGGAAGCCGGCCTCGACGAGGCTCGGGCTGCGCTTGGCGGCTGAGACCGAACTGGTCGAGCACGTCTCGGCGTCCGGAGCTGTCATCGAAGTCGTGACCCGCGCCGAGCTCCGGCGGCGTCGATTGCGGCATCGGTGCACCTACATCGCGGTGGTGACCACAGACCAACGGATCGTCGTCCACCGCCGGGCGGAGTGGAAGGACGTGTTCCCCGGCTACTGGGATCTGTGCTTCGGAGGAATCTGTGGCGTCGGCGAGTCGTGGCTGCAGGCGGCCGAGCGAGAGCTGCTCGAAGAGGCCGGCCTGGCCGGCGAGCTCGTCGATCTGGGATCGGTCGCCTACGAAACGATCGAGCCCACAGGGCCGATCATCGGCCGCGCCTACCTGTTGGTGTCCGACGTGATCCCCACCTGCCCTGACGGCGAGGTGGTCGAGGTCGATCGAGTGCCGCTCGGTGTGTTGGAGGAGTGGCTGGCGAACCGGGCGGTTTGTCCCGATTCGTCCCGTCTGCTTCCACCCCTGTTGTGTGATCGTTACCCGTTTCGCTAAGGCCGGAGCCCCTTCGCGCCGACACTCTCGGAACGGTTGACGTAGCTGGACACGCGACGGACCTGCACGCCGGTGCAGGATCGAGGGCAGGATCGAGGGCCGGATCATCCCCGACAGCGACCGAGCCGAGCCGCGGGTTGCTGCGGCTGGTTCCGATCGAAGGCAGCACGCTGGCCGAGACCATCGAGATCGAACTCGAACTGAGTCGCCCCGATGCCCGGTTGACACTTGGGGACATCAGGCGGGCCGCCATCGCCCACGCCGACGGCGAGCTGCACGAAGAGGCGCACCGATTGTGGGCTGCACTGGCCCTGGCTGCGGCCTCGGTCGACGCCCCGGCCCTCGAGGACCTCGCTCGCCAGCGGGTGGCCGATTGCCTTGCCTCCGCAAGCCTCAGCCCTTCGTTGGCCCCGCAGGTCGACCAGGTGGCCGAGAGTTTCCGTCGTTGTAACGTCAGGTTCGACTACCTCGCCATCGCCAAGGACCGTGCGGGCGGCCGGAGTGCCGGGGAGACCGCAGCGTTGCACGGCTGTTCGGTCAGCACGGTGGCGCGGGCGCTCGAGTTCGTGGCTCAGCGCAACGAGCTGCTGGCCCGAGTCGAAATGAGCGAGGTGCTGTCCGTCGAGTCCGATCCTGTCCTCCTCGCAGCCGAGTATGGCGTCGACGTTCCGGTCATGCGCTGGATCCTGGCCATGCGCCACGACCGCCGGCGCTGAGGGGTTCGGTCCGGATCGTGGTAGGACGACGAGATGGAACGTCTGGGCGTTCGCTCGTTGTATCTCGCGCTTGGTGATTGGCAGAGTGCGCCTGGTGGGTCGCTGGCCACCCGGATGGCTTCAGCGCTGCGCGAAGCGATCGAGACAAGCGTCCTGTCCTCCGGCACGGTCTTGCCGGCGGAGCGTTCGATGGCGCGGGACCTGGGCGTCAGCCGATCCACGGTCACTGCTGCTCTGCAGCTGCTGAAGGCGGACGGCTACTTGGAGGCGCGCCATGGCAGCGGAACAATCGTTACCGCAGGGATGGTTCCAGGGTCTGAGCCACGTCGCGATCGATCGGTGATCGATCTTGCGGAGTCCAGCCCGGGTGACGCGCGGGCTTTGCCCGTCGTCGGCATCGACCTCGAAGCGTTGCTCCGCTCGGGATCGGCTTCGGGGTACACGCCGGCGGGCCTTCCGAGCCTCCGTCGCTCCGTCGCCGATCGGTTCACCGCGGACGGCCTTCCAACGGACCCGTCACAGATCGTCATAACCAACGGGGCGCAGCACGCGCTGGCGCTCTGCTTCGCCCAGTTCGCCGAACCCGGTGATTGCGTTCTGCTCGACGAGCCGACCTACCCAGGGCTGATCGACCTCCTCGAAGCACGCGGACTGGTGCCGATCGCCGTTCCACGGCATTCCGGCGCGATCGACGGCGGCCTGCTCCGCACGCTGGCCGAAAGCTCGGGCGCCACGCTGGCCTATCTCCAGACACTCGTCCACAACCCAACCGGACTCACCGGCGACGACGATGCTCTCGACCGGCTCGCCGACTCCATCGGCGATCTCTCCCTGACCGTGGTGGAAGACGTCGTGTTGGCCGATCTTCGGTTCGACCACCGCCGACCGTCCCCGCTCGCGGCCAGGATGATGGGATCGTCCGCCGCCGGGACGGCAGCCCAGGTCATCGTCGTCGGCTCGGTGTCGAAGCTCGGTTGGGGAGGGCTCCGCATCGGGTGGCTCCGGGCCGACGTGGAACAGGTAGATCAGATGCTCCGCTCCCGGCGGGCCGATGATCTCGGGAGTTCCATTCCGTCCCAGGTGATCTCGACCGCGGTCTTGGCCGAGTTCTCCGTGCTCGCCGAGAGCCGACAACGGACGCTCAGCCGCCGCGCCGCGCTCGCGTGTCAGTTCCTGGAGACTTCCTTCCCGACCTGGCGATTCACACCGCCGAACGGAGGTCTGTCGATCTGGGTCGAGCTGCCCTCCAGCCATGCTGCGGGTGCTGTGGTCGAAGCCGCGGCGGCCGCGGGCGTTCTGATCGCCACTGGAGCCTCGTCCTCGGTCACGACGAGCGGCGCCCAGCACATTCGCATCTGCTTCGATCGGCCCGAGCCTCAGTTGCGAGAGGGACTGCAGCGCTTGGCCCGCGCTGTCGACCAGATGACGGACCGTTGGTCGACGGTCAACCCCAGTTGAGCGAGAAACATCGTTCGCCCGGTCGGCCCGGCGACCAGAGACCCCAGGCACCGAACACCGCCCCCCGGCTGTACTCGTGCCACTCGACCATCGCTCTGGTCTTGCGCACGGTCTGTCGGATGCCGCCTTCATGGACCACGTAACCGCCCCACACTCCCGGCCAGTCCTTGGTCGAGCCGACCTCGGAGAAGGTCACGCCGTGGTGCAGACGCTGGCGGTTCCGGTGCGAGTGGCCCGAAGTCACCAGCGCACGAGGGTTCGCTCGGTGCAGCTCACGGAAGAAACGATCGGCCTCGGCCTTGCCGATTCCCGGAGGCCAGTGCGTCATCGTCCCGTAGCGTTGGAAATGGTGGTGCACCGCGACGAACACGGGGCGGTCGCAGCGGGCCAGGTCGAGGATCTGCTCGTGGCCGGTCTCGAGGGTCCCGCGACCTGCTCCCGGAATGGCCGAGTTGGCGACGATGACCCGGGCGCCGGGAACGTCCTCGGCGGCTGCGCTCTGGGTGTAAGCGAGCTGACGTTGGCCAAGCAGGGGGAGGGCCATGTCCGACTCGACGAGATCGACGTCGTGATTGCCAGGAATCAGAAGCATCGGAAGTTCCGGGAACTCGTCGATGAGCAGCCCCGCTTGATTGAAGTTGACGGTGTTGCGATGTTGGACGAGATCGCCCTTGATCACGAGCAACTGCGCCCCCCACGCCGCCGCCTCGGCCAGCGCCGCACGCCCGCACCGCAGAGGATAGGGGTCGTCGTGGAGGTGGGCCTGCCGGTCGATCATGGTCTTGAGAAATCCCCAGTGCACCGCGCCGAGGTGTACATCGGAGATCGTGGCGAACCGAAACAGCTCATCGCCCGGGGTCGGATCGTCGGTGCGTGTGGTGAGAGTCCTGGTGCCTCCGCGCCACGAGAGCTCGAGCGTCAGCTCGGTCGACGGCGGCAACGCGTCGAGTTCCAGGAGACCGGGACCGCCGGCGTGATGCTCGGTGACGTGACCGATCGGACGATTGAGGCCACCGCTGGACCCGCGGGCCTCGAGGGTGACGGGGCCCTCGGGAAGATGACCCCAGATGACCTGGATCGCGCGATCTTCGACGGCCCAGACCTGAACGGGTGAGGCCGTGAAGGGGGGTCGGGGCAGGCTCACTCGAACAGGCCGGAGAATCGCCTGCGCTCTCGGCCTCGGAGCGACGCGCCGACCCGCTGGCGTTCGAGGATCTGCGCGAGCGTCGTTGCGCCCTGGGCAACGGGGTGCTCGTCGAAGAAGCTCTGCACCAGGCTGACCTGCTCGGGGTCGGTCAGGGTTGCTACCCCTGTGACCATCCGGACGATGGAGCTGGAGGGGAACAACTCGTTCAACACCTCCCAATGGTCGGTCACGAACCGCCAGACGTCGGCACCGCAGGCGCGATTCGTGAGCGCCCGCCCGAGCCAGTAGGGAGCGTTCTGCGACCGAACTTCGCCGGCGAGGATCAACGGGAACAAGCGGGAGACCAGATCGAAGTCCGGGAAGTCGGCCAGGGCCATGAGGTAGCGGATCTCTTCCTGCGGCGTCGTGGCGCTGCGAGACGAAGCGAGGAAGTCGTCGAAGTCGGCCGCGTCGCCCATGGCCGAGGCGACAGCGAGCGCGGCCGCGAGAACGGAGGTCTCGACCAACTCGGGGTTGCGCCGTCCTTCGGCCACGGTGCGCTGCGCCTCCTCTTGAATCTCGCGGTCGGCGGCCAGCACCCCCAGGGCGCGGATGAGGTCGCCGCGAAGTTGTCGGGTGCGGTCGTCATCGATGGGAAGCGGCGTGAGGCCGATGCCGGCGAGCGCGGGAGCTACGACGTCGTGGACGACGCTCTGAAACGATTCGCGGGGCGCGCCGTCGAGCAGCCGGTCAAGGGAGGTCAGACCGGTGATCAGCCGTTGCCACACCGAGCGGTCGTCGTCGACCGACATGGTCTCGACGAGCGAGAGGAACGATGCCGCCGTCATGCGGTCGGCCAGCACCGCAGCCCAGGCGTCGTCCACCAAGGCGTAGCGTTCGCTGGGGAGCAGCTCGTCGATCGCCACCTCGGCCAGGCGCTCGAGGACGTCTGCCGGGTACGCGACGCGAAGGAAGCCGGCCCCTTCGGCGTTGGCCACCAACCAGTCGGCGGCCTCGTCCAAATGGACAGTTACCGCCGGGCCGTCGATGAGGATCTTCTGGGTACGAACCCCGCCGTCGGGCGCGGCGGGCTTCCAGCGGAACCGAAGCGGAGCGACCCACTCGCGAGGCTCGCGGACGTCGCCACCGACGAAGCCGAAGCGTTCCTGGGTAAACGTCACGGACCGGCCGTCAGAGGCGAGGCCCACCGAAACGAGGGGATAGCCGCCCTGGAAGATCCATGAGTCCATCATCCGGCGAACCGGTGCCCCGGTCTCGGACTCGATGGCGTCCCACAGATCGGTGGTCTCGGCGTTCCCGTACGCGTGGTGCTGCATGTAGCGACGGATGCCGGCTTGGAAGGACTCCTCGCCCAGATGTTGCTCGAGCATGCGAACGACGGCTGCGCCCTTCTCGTAGGTGAGCGCGTCGAACATGCCTTCGGCATCAGCGGGGCTGATCACCTCGAACTCGATTGGACGCGTCGACGCGAGCGAATCGACGTCGAACGCCTCGGACCGCGAGATGCCGAAGTCGACCCAACGCTGCCACAGGGGACGAAACGCGTCGGTGCACTTCATCTCCATGAATGTGGCGAAGGCCTCGTTCAGCCAGAGACCGTTCCACCATTTCATGGTCACCAGATTGCCGAACCACATGTGGGCCAGCTCGTGATGGATGACGTCGGCGACGCGCTGCAACTCAGGCTGAGTCGACTGGTTCGGATCGACGAGCAGCAACGTTTCCCGGAACGTGATGCAACCGAGGTTCTCCATGGCCCCGAAGGCGAAGTCCGGGATGGCGACCAGGTCCACCTTGTCGCCGGGATAGGTCACGTCGAAGTAGGCAGCGAAGTAGTCGAGAGCGAAGGCACCCGACTCGAGCGCGAACCCGGTGAGGTGCGACTTGCCCGGAACGTGCACGATGCGAAGGGGCGTTCCGTTGACATCGACCGGCTCGGTCATCTCGAGCGGCCCGACGACGAAGGCGACGAGGTAGGTCGACATCACCATCGTCGGGGCGAAGCGCACCAGCACGGTGCCGTCGGCCTGCGTTCGGCGTTCGGTCTCGGCCGAGTTGGCGATGGCGTCGTGGCCCTCCTGGACGACAAGCTCGATACCGAAGCTGGCCTTGAAGTCCGGTTCGTCCCAGCACGGGAAGCACTTGCGGGCGTGCGTGGCTTCGAACTGGGTCGTCGCGAGCACGCCCGGCGCGCCGTCCGCCAGTTCGAAACGACTGAGGTAGAAGCCGACGAGTTGGTCGTTGAAGCGACCCTCGAACTCGATCTCGACCTCGACGGACCCCGGTGCGACGCGGGAGTCGAGTGTCAGCCGCTCGGTCTGGGCGTCGACCGACCAGCCACAGCTCATGCCGTTGACTGATGCCGCGGTGATGGTGAGGTCGACGGCGTTCAGGAATACCTGCTGGGCGGCCTCGACTGCGACGGCCGACACGCGGACCCGACCAGCGAACGTGCCGGCACCGAGGTCGGGGATCAACCGCAGATCGTAGTGGGAGGGCAGGACGTCTCGGGGCAGGCGATACGGGTTGGTCGACACGCGAGAGAGGGTAGCCGCAGGGTTCATTCGCTTGGGATAACCTCTCACCCTTGTGACCGAACCTGCCGCCGAAGCTGACCAACTCGTCGACGTCGTGGGCGTCGGCAATGCCATGGTCGACGTGATCGCTCAGGCGACCGATGCCTTCGTGGCCGGCCAGGGGCTGACCAAGGGGTCGATGACACTGATCGACACTGATCGGGCCCATGAACTCTATGACCTCATGGGACCCGGTATCGAGGCCTCCGGCGGTTCTGCTGCCAATACCGTCGCCGGGGTCGCCAGCTTCGGGGGAACCGCGGCCTACATCGGCAAGGTTTCCGAGGACGCGCTCGGCGAGGTGTACGCCCACGACATGCGGGCGTCCGGCGTCAGGTTCGATGTCGCCAGGGCAACGACCGGTCCGGCGACAGGACGCTGCCTCATCCTGGTGACGCCCGACGCCCAACGAACCATGAACACCTATCTTGGGGTGTCGTCGTTGCTCGAGCCTGACGATGTCGAGGCGTCGACCGTCGAGTCCGGACGGCTCCTGTTCTGCGAGGGCTACCTCTGGGACATCGACCTGGCCAAGCGGGCCATCGTGAAGGCCATGGACCTGGCGCGGGCCGCCGGTCGGCGCTCGGCGCTCACGCTGTCCGACACCTTCTGTGTCGATCGGCACCACGCGGAGTTCCGCGATCTGGTCTCCAACCGGGTCGACATCCTGTTCGCCAACGAGAACGAACTCGCCGCCCTCTACGGGACCGACGATCTCGAAGCGGGCATCGCCGCGGTCGGTGCCGACGTGGCGTTGGCGTGTGTGACGCTCGGGCCTCGCGGTTCACTCGTCGTGGCCAACGGCGACGTGATCGAGATCGCTCCGATCGAACCCATGCAGGTCGTCGACACCACCGGCGCGGGCGATCAGTACGCGGCCGGTGTCCTCTTCGGTCTGGCCCGCGGCTTCGATCTGGCCGAGTGCGGGCGTCTGGGATCGTTGGCGGCGGCTGAGGTGATCTCGCACATCGGCCCGCGACCCATGACCTCGCTGCGGACCCTCGCCGGCCTCGATCGGTAGACCAGGACCGTGCTGATTTCAGGACCGTGCTGATTTTGGCAACGGGCGATCGAAGATGTGGGGTGCGTCGGCCAGGGGCGCGGGTAGGCCGAGGAAGTGGCCCTGCCCCCAGTCGACACCGAGCGCGGCGAGGAGCTGCGCCTGATCGACGCGTTCGATGCCTTCGGCTACGACCCACGTGCCTGTCTGGTGCGCGAACTGGACGACCGCGGATATCACCGCAACCGCCTCTGGACGCGGCAGATCCTGGATGAGGCGACCCGAGATCTTGACGACGTCAGGCTTGAATCGGCTCACCAGGAGCAGGCTGGCGTAGCCATCACCGACGTCGTCGACCGCGATGCGAACGCCGAGTGAGCGGAGCTCGTCGATCTGGTCAGCGGCCGCATCCAGATCGGTGTACCGGTTGCGCTCGGTGATCTCGAATACCAGCTGGTCGGGATCGATGCCGCGGCTCGCGGCCAGGGCGACGGTGGCTTTCGCGGCGTCGACGTCGAAAATGCCACCGGGCGCCAGCACATTGAGGAACAACAGGCCGTCGCCGAACCATTCGCCGACCGCACGAAGGGCCAGCGTGCGTCCGAACTGATCCAGCTCGGACAACCATCCGCCCCGTTCGGCCCGCGCCAGCAGTTCGGTCGTGTCGACCGGGACACCCGAAGCCGACGCTCGGATGAGGCTCTCGAAGCCGATGACCGACTGGGTGGCGAGCTGGACGACTGGCTGGAAGCGGACTTCGTAGACCGGCGGCGTCGCTGCGAGCTCGGCCTGATCGAGCGCCACGGCCAGTTCGGCCAGATCGACTGAACACAAGGCGCTCGCCAACAGGTGGTCGAGGGTTGCGTCCGGCGCCGCGAAGGCAACCCGGATGGACGCGCGATGGGCGGCGAACTCCGCCGCCAGACTCGACAGGAACTGCCTGCCGTCGGGGACCTCGGCCCAAACGATTCCCGAACGGAGATCGAGCACGCTGGCGGCGCGGCCGGCAGCCGCGTCGAGTAATGGTGCCAGCACCGGATCGTGGGTGTTCAACAGGACGAGGGTCGGGGCGTTGGCCGGGATCAGGCCTGCGACCGGAGGTTGATGGAGTGCGCGGGCGTCCGCTCGTGTCGTCGACACAAATCCTGGTTCCTCGGCCACTCCCACGAGCGCCAAGCGTAGCTGCTGGTCGCACGGAGGAGGCCAATCGGACGGCCTGCCGGGAGGTCCCAGGTAGGAGGTCTCAGGTGGGAGGTCTCAGGTTGTTCGCACCTGGCCACGCCCGCGGTCCATGATCGCGGCTCGGCGAGCCTCGACTTCGGACGGGTCGAAGGCCCGCTCCTTTTCGAATTTCCACGCCTCGGTGACCTCGATCTGCCAGCCGTCACCGACGGTGGATTCTCCGACTTGGTGGTACGTCCGGAGCATCTGCCGGACCCCGCGCTGATCGTTTCCGACGATGTCCTCGGCCAGCATCTGGGTGAACGGAAGCAGATCATCGTGGGCGACCACATGGTTGACCAGGCCCCAGTCGAGCGCCTGGCGAGCCGACACGAAGTTGCCGGTGAGGGAGATCTCGCGTGCCCGACGGACGCCGACAGCGTCGGCGAGGAGCGTGGTGAGGCCCCAGCCCGGCATCACGCCAACGCGTGCGTGGGTGTCGGCGAAGGCGGCCCGCTCGGAGGCGATCAGCAGGTCGCAGTTCAACGCCAGCTCGAACCCACCGGTGATGGCGACGCCGTTGATCGCCCCGATCAATGGTTTGTCGAGGTCGGGAAACGGTCGGCTTGGGGCCGGGGCCACCTCCCGAGCGGAGAGGCTGATCTGGTTGCCACCGCCACCGAGCTCTTTGAGGTCGAGGCCGGCGGTGAATGCCGGGTCGGTGCCGGTGAGGATGATGACGTCGACATCGGGGTCGTCGTTGGCCTCGGTCAGCACCTTGGGTAGGAGTTCTCGCACCTGGCGGTTCAGAGCGTTGCGAGCTTCAGGTCGGTTGATGACCACCGTGGCAACGCGATTGGTGACCGTTCGGTAGACGACGGCCAGGTCTTGGACAGAGGAGTTCTGGACAGGGGGACTCGACATCGGGCAAGACTAGGGCCATGTACGACTTCGAGCTGATTCGAGTGGCGAACGACGACGGTGTTCTGACTGCGCTGCTCGACAACCCGCCCGTCAACCTGATCACGAGGCAGCTGTTCCGCGAGCTGCGACTGTTCGCCGACGAGGTCGCAGTCGATCCCGAGGCCCGGGTGGTCGTGCTTCGCAGCGCCGACCCGGACTTCTTCCTGGCCCACTTCGATGTCACGCTGATCCTGGGCTTCCCGGTCGAAGGTGAGGCACAACGGGCCACGGAGATCAGCGGATTCCACCGAATGTGTGAGCGATTCCGGACGATGCCCAAACCGACGATTTGTGAGATCGCCGGCCGCGTGGGTGGCGGCGGCGGCGAGCTTGCGGCCAGCTGCGACATGCGGTTCGGGGCCCTCGGTCGCACGACCCTCTGCCAGATGGAGGTACCGCTGGGCATACTCCCCGGGGGTACGGGAACCCAGCGGCTCCCGGCCCTACTGGGTCGTGGGCGGGCGATGGAGGTGGTCCTCGGTGGCGACGACATCGACGCAGCCATGCTCGAACGATGGGGCTGGCTGAACCGGGCCCTCGCCGCCGACGACCTGACGCCGTTCGTCGATCGTCTGGCTCGCCGGCTCGCCGGTTTCTCCTCTGGAGCCGTGGCCTTGGCCAAGGCCGCGGTCCTGGCGGCGTCGCCCGACCCGACGACCGGTTTGCTGGACGAGGCGTACCTCTTCGATCAGTCGTTGCGGTTGGCAGACACGCCCGATCGCATGCGTCGCTTCCTCGAACTCGGGGGACAGACGCGCGCCGGCGAACTGCGGGTGGGTGAACTCGGCGGCGAGATCTAGGCCGTGCGGATGGCCTTCTCCATTGTCTCGATGAACTGGCCGATCTCGTTGTCGGTCACGACCAGCGGTGGGCACCACATGATGTTCTCACCCAGGCCCCGGACGATGACGCCGTCCTCCAACATCTTGGACTTGATCGTCAACGCCTCACGGCCGAGTTCCACGGCCCAGACACCGCCGACGCCTCGATAGCTGGCGAGCAGTCCGTCGGCGACGAGGGCGTCGAACCCCTCGACGGTCCTCTGCCCGATGTGTATGGCTCGTTCGACCAGGTTCTCGGACTCGATGATCCCGATGTTGGCCACTGCCGCCGCGCACGAGGCCGGGTGGCCGGCATAGGTGTACCCGTGACGCAGCAAGAACCCTGGCTCCGATAACTCGTCGGCCACGGCCTTGGAAATGATGACGCCGCTCAAGGGTTGGTAACCGGATGTGACCCCCTTGGCGAAGGTCATCAAGTCGGGGGTGACCCCGAAGGTCTGGGCGCCGAACCACGAGCCGGTGCGCCCGAAGCCACAGATGACCTCGTCGAAGATCAGCAACGAGTTGTGCTGATCGCAGAGCCGGCGGAGCCCTTCGAGGTAGCCGTCTTCGGGGGGCCGAACGCCACCCGCGCCCTGCACCGGCTCGCTGATGACGGCCGCGATGCGGTCGCCGTG
>JAQCHM010000047.1 GCA_027730885.1 Actinomycetota bacterium
CCACCCCTCGATCAGCTCTTGGGGCAGGAACCCGATACGCGTGTCCTTCGGTCGCGATACGCCTCCTTCATCGGTCGAGGCCAAGCCGACGATGATCTCGAGCAGCGTGGTCTTGCCGACTCCGTTTCCACCGACGAGCGCCATTCGACGACCGTCGACCAAACGAAAGCTCACGTTCTCGAACAGCAGCCGGGAGCCGTGGGATTTCTTCAGACCTGAGACCGACAGCACCGGACGGAGGCTATCGGGCTCATCCCTCGCCCGGTCCGGACTCGCTGCGCGCGTGCGGTCGGGACGCCAGATCGGTCGACGGCGCCGGGCGCCAACCCACGACCGCAACCTGGCGGGAGCGCAACCGCCGACGTCTCCTCGACGCCACCGACAGTCGTCGAGGGAGGCGACCGAGCAGAATCTGGTCGTCGGACGCCGATCTGACAACGCGGTGCGACAGATGGACAAGTCCGCCCACCCGCTCCGGTGTCGGGCCGCGGCCTCGGTCAACGGCGGCAAGTTCGATGAGTTCCTCGAGCAGCCAACACGTCGGACCCGACGGTGTGGCCGGTCGCGTCAGCAACTTCGCCACCCGATCACCGAGGCCCGCAGGGTCGACCGTTCGCACGATCGCGCTGATCGGAACAGCCGACCAGCCGATCGAGGGACCGGTCCACCACGTCTCCTGGATCACCGCTTGGTCTGCAGCGTCGGCCGCGTTGACGAACCGCAGCAGCATCGTCCTGAGGCCGACTGGGCCGAACCCGGTGGCCGTCAACCAGCCCCGCCCGACCCAGCACTCGCTCAGCGGCCGTTCCTCCCCCGTGGTCCGCTCCTCATCGAGCATCTGTTCACGAACGCCATCGACCAGTTGGGAGAGCCAGGCCCAATCATCGTGTTGATCGACGGTGCTGGTGCCCCCGAGGTCGAGGCCGAGGTCGAGGTCGTGCATTGATCCGTGGCCCTCGAGCTTGGCGAGGCGCTCGACCAGCACCGCGTACCAGTTGCGAAGCGGGCTGAAGCGAAGCGGTCCGAGGCGCGCCTGGTCGGTGAGGACGATCTCGTTGATCTCTGCCGCGCTCAGCATGGTCAGTCGGCGACGTCCACCGCGCTCGAAGGACCGAGGGGACCGGGCGCCGAGCCGACGTCGGCCAGCGGCCGATCCTCGAGGCGCTCCTTCCAGCTGCTCGCTTTGCCTACCGCTTCGTTGAACGCAGCCATTCTGCGGTCCTTCAAGCTTCCGGGAAGCTGAGCTTCGTCGCGGTACTGCGCGGCGATGGCCGAGCGGATGCTGGCGATCGCCTCCTCCTTGATCTGCGACGCCCGCGACTGCGTGATGCCCATGAGCTGGCCCAGCTCGGTCATCGATCGGCCCTCGAGGAAGTAGCCGACGATCACCATTCGATGACGATCCGAGAGCAATGTGATCGCATCCCGCAGGAAGCCCATCAACTCGCGGGCGTCGAGCTGCTCTGCGATCGGCACCGACCGAGGGTGCTTGTCCATAAAGGTCCAAGGAACAATTGCTCAGAAATGATTCGTACGAACCGGAGAGATGCGAACCGGGCGGAGTTCGTGGTGGGTCAGGCTCGTGTAGGGCGGCTGACCACGGCGGCGACCGCCCCAAGGACGACCAGCCCTCCGACCGCCTGTTGGGCGGTGAATCGTTCGCCGTTGATCGGCCACGACGCCACAACTGCGACAACCGTCATGCCGAGCATGTAGAGCGACGATCGTGACGCAGGCACGAACTTCTGGACCCAGCTCATGAGGGTGTGGCTGAAGATGCCGACGATGCCGGCCACGTAGAAGAGGTAGAGCCAATCGCGGCCGCCGAGCAGGCCGAAGTCGGCAGGTCGAGCGAAGATGAGGGCGAACGGGGTGACGAACAAGGACGAGAAGAGCGTCGAACCGGACATCCATTCCAGGGGATGCACCTCGAAGCGGGTGCGCACGATGCGGTTGCGGACGTAGTAGCCCGTGAAGCTGAGCAGCGAGACCACTCCACCGGCCACGCCCAGCGCATCCATCTCGACTTCGGGCCCATTGCCAAGGATGACGATGCCCACCCCGGCAATGCCGACGAGGGTCCAGGCAACGTGCCAGTGAGAGGGACGCTCGCCCAACCACCAACCGGCCACCACCAGCACGACCCCAGGTTGGAGCGCCATCACGATCGACAACACCGCGACCGACGTTCGCTGGAGCGAGAAGAAGACCGCGACCATGTTGAGCCCGAACAATGCCCCGGCCAGCCAGGTGTGTCGCAACGTCTCCCGGGTGACTCGATGACCGGTGGCCCAGGTCAGGGCGAACAGGATGGGAACCGAAGCCCAGAACCGGGTCGTCGCGGTGACCAGCGGAGGAGCCGTTATGAGCTTGGAGACGGGAGGTCCGACGCCCCACAGCACGATGATCCCGGCCATGGCAAGACCGGGAAGGCTTACCGTGAGGTGCTTGGCCTCGCCCGACGCCGGGGGCGCCACGGGCGGCATGGTCACGAGCCGTCTCACGTGGACGCCGTTCCGACAACCGAAGGTTCCGAAGCCGTCGCGATGCCTTGGGTGGGTGCCAACGGGGCTTCGCGCATGCACGAGACGCTAACCCCCAGCGCTTGGAACAAGGCCGGACAGGTGAGCCCGGCGACGATACCGTCGCCGGTGATTACAATCGCCGGTGATTCGAACACGAGGGAGCAGCCATGTCCGAGATCGAGACCAAGTGGGGACCGGGCAACACCTACGCAGGTGACGTGATCATCCACGACGCCGACAGCCATCTGATGGAGCCCAACGACTGGCTCGCCTCCTACGCCGACGGGGCCACCGCGGGCAAGCTCGCCGAACTGAGTCTCGCCGGTGGAGGCGGGCAGGCCACCAACGAGCTCGTCGACCGGTGCTGGGAGCGCCGCGACGATGCCGAAGAGACGGCCCGGCTCGCAGCCGATGCCGTCAACGGACCAAAGGGCTACTTCGCCTACGGCTCGATGGACTCCCACGAACGGATCGGCGCGCTGGACCAGCTCGGCTTCGCCCGCCAGCTCGTGTTCTCGACCTTCGCTCCCAGCCAATTCCAGTGGAGTCGCGACATCGACCTGGTGTACGGCGGGGCCTCGGCCCACAACCGCGGCATGGCCGACTTCTGCTCGATCGACGATCGGCTGCTGGCGGTCGGCTTGGTCCCCCTGAGCGACCCGCGCCGTGCCGTGGCCTGCGCCCGTGAGGCGATCGAGTTCGGTTGCAACGCCCTCTGGATCCCCCACGGGGTCCCGGCCGAGACCAGCCCCACCCACCCCGACTACGACCCGTTGTGGGCGACTCTCCAAGACGCCGGGGTGCCGATGGTGCTGCACCTGGGGGCCAACGGCGGAAACCAGCTACCACGCACGTATCACAACAACGGCCGCGACCCGGGCAAGGACTTCGTCGGCGGCGGCGAGAACCTTCGATCCAAGGACTTCCTCAACCTGTTCCACGACGCCGAGAACCTACTGTCGTGCATGGTGCTCGACGGCACCTTCGAACAGTTCCCGGGCCTCAAGTGCGGGGTGATCGAGCTCGGCGCCGGCTGGGTGCCCAACCTGATGCGGTCGCTCGACCTCAGCATCCGAGCCTTCGGCCGTAACGAACCGGAGTTGGAGAAGCTCACCCTCGCGCCGTCGGAGTACCTCCGCCGGCAGGTTCGCTTCACCCCCTGGCATTTCGAGGACGCAGGTTGGCTGGTGCGAGAGTGCGGGCCCGAGATGTTCCTGTTCTCGTCGGACTGGCCGCATCCTGAGGGTGGTCGCGACCCGATCCGCGAGTTCAGCTCGTCCCTGAGTGGCTCCGGGATCGACCCCTCGAGCGCAACCCAGTTCTGGCACGGCAACTTCGCCTCGCTGTTCTCACGCTGACCCCAGCGTTCTGTGCAGCAAAACCACGTCACACGTGGCGAACGCTTCAAATTTCGGCGGTCGCTCGTGAAGGGATGATATCGGCCTCGGGCATGGGGCGGCCGACGAAGTAGCCCTGCACGAAGTCGATCCCAGGCTTACGGACGACGCGCAACTCGGCTTCGGTCTCGACGCCCTCCACAATGGCACGCAGGCCCAAGACCTTGGCCATGTTCTTCATCGCTTCGAGGACGTAGTTGGTCTGATCGTGGGCATCGCGCACGAAGGATCGATCGATCTTGAGGAAGTCGAACTCGAGCGAATTCATCTCGTTGAGCGACGCGGATGCCGTGCCGAAGTGATCGAGTGAGATCTTCACGCCCAACGCTCGCAGCTCGCGCGTCACCAGCACGGCGGTGGCCGTCTGGGTCATGAACCAGGTCTCGTTTCGTTCCAACACCAGTCGATTGGCGTCGATGCCGTGTTGTTCGAGGTAGCCCTTCACCTGCTTGCCGAACGTGCGGTTGTTGAAATTCGCCGGTCCCACGTTGAAGATCAGATACCACCCCATCGAGGCCGGCTCGAGTTCGGCCCAGCGGGCGAGCGCTGCCATCCCTTCCTCGAGGGCCCAGGCATCGACGCGACCCAGGAGACTGTACTCTTCGGCCAGACCCAGGAACTGCGAAGGTATCAGCAGGCCATGGTCGGGATGCTCCCAGCGCACAAGGGCTTCCAGTCCACAGACCGATCCGTCATCGGAACGCACGATGGGCTGGTAGAAGAGCCGGAGCTGGTCGCCATCGATCGCGGCCCGGAGTTCGGACTCCGTGATGAGCGGCCCGTCGCTCCGCCTGCCCTGGACCGGCGTCGCCACGTCGAAGCGTACGAGCCGATCACGCCCGGAGGTCTTGGCCCGGTACATCGCCGAGTCCGCCTGACGCAGGATCTCGTCGGGAGGCATCGGTTCGCTGTTCACGACCAAACCGATCGAGGCGCTCACGGGCACCTTTTGATCTCGGAAGAACATCGGATCCCTGAGCACTTCGGCGAACCGCCTCGCGGTCTCTTCCGCCACCTGCTCGTCCGGCAGCCCCTCACAGACCACGACGAACTCGTCGCCACCGAGGCGGGCCACCGTGTCGCTCGAGCGACATGCTCGTCGCAACCGTTCGGCCCCCTCGATCAACAACAGGTCGCCGGCCGCGTGACCGAGCGTGTCGTTGACCTCCTTGAACTTGTCGAGATCGACGAAGAGCACGGCGACGTACTCGCCCGGGCCCCGCTCCCCCTCGACGGCACGATTGAGCCGGGCAATGAGGTTCGCTCGATTCGGCAACCCCGTGAGGCTGTCGAACAACGCCTTACGGTGGTGCTCGGCTCTCGACCGACGCTCTTCGCTGATGTCCTCCGCCTGGAGCAGCACATGGCGCACGCCGTCCTCGGTCGCCAACATGCTGAGGGACTCGCGGACCCACACCGCGCCGCCGTTACGGGTTCGGTAGCGTCGCTCGCCCTGACTACTGTCCTTGGCGCCCCGTAGAATGCCGTCGAGCTGGTCCCGGGCTTCAGCGCGATCCTCGCCATCGAGGAGGTCGAGGATGTCCAAGGCCTCGAGTTCCTCGGCCACGTATCCCAGTTGGCTGGCGAACCGCGGGTTCGCCGCCAGGATCAACCCGTTGGTGTCGACCTCGACCACCCCGATCGGAGCGTGAGAGAAGCTCGCCCGGAAGCGAGCGGTCGCCGCGTGGCGCCCCGCGATCGCCTGGTCCCGCTCAGCGATGGCCCGCGCGATCTTGCGAATGACGTGATGCGTGAGGCCCGCCATCAGGAGCGAGAGGACGAGGCCCCCGACACCAACCACCGGCGCCAGGCTCGACTGCGCTTGCCACAGCACCGACGAGTCGGCAACCACCTCGACGGTCACCGCCGTGCCGAGGATGGTCGAGGGTCGCAACACCGCGGCCCCGCCGGTCTCGGGATCGAGCAGCATCTCGCCGACGTCGTCGAGTTCGTTCGACCGGAGAGCAGGAACTGCGTCGTCGGGCAGACCGGCTACACGTACGGTCACCCCTGGCTCCGGGGTCGCAACCGAGTCGACGGACAATCGCTCCCGGTCGACGATGACGACGACCTTAGCATCCGCGGCACCCGTACCAGGGAGGTCCACGCCGTAGGCCAGGCCGTCACCCCAGAACTGATCGCCGACCGGTCCAAGGCCGGGCGAGACATCAGGCATCGAGCGCGAGAGAATCAGGCCGTCGCGCGTGAAGGTTTCGACGTTGCCGTCCCGACTGGAGAAGACGGCCCGGACCCCGGTGGTCGGGTCGAAGGCGTCGACCGCGTCGAGATGGCGCTCGATCGATCCCTGTTCACCTCCGAGTACCACCGCCTGGGCGACGACGTCGATTCGCTTGGCCTGGTCAAGCAGGTTCGACTCGGCGTCGGCGGCGATCGACCGCAACAGCCGCGCGCTCTGCTGGTTGGCCCGCTGCTGATCACGCGCCAGCGACGCATTCAGATTCGACACGACGAACGCGGTCAGACCCAGTCCGAGCAGCAGCGGTCCCAAAGGCAGCGCTTTCGTCAATGAGAAGGATCGCACACAGGACACGTCGGCCGGATCAGTCGATCCGTGAGCGACGAGTCGAGATCCTCAGTAACCGGCCTCGACGTCGACCAGCCCGACGAGTGGCCGCCCCTCGACGAACCGCCGGGTGTTGTCCTCGATGTGCGCGGCCAGCAACGGAATGCCCATGTCCGGCGTGTTCCCTACATGCGGGGTGATGACGATGCGTGGCTCCTGCCACAGCGGATGATCGTCGGGGAGGGGCTCGGGGCTGGTGACGTCCAACGCGGCACCGCCGATACGACCGGCTCGCACCGCTTCGACCAGCGCATCGTTGTCCACGTGGCCGCCCCGGGCGACGTTCACCAGCCACGCGTGGGGGGCCATGGCCGCGAACTCGGCCGTGCTCATCAACTTCGTGGTCTCCGGCGTGAGCGCCAGCGCCAGTACGACCAGATCCGCTCCACGAAGCGCCTCTATCCGGGCATCGAGCGTCAACGTCCGGGCCGCTCCCGGGAACGGGCTGTCGGTCCGTCGAACGACGGTGATCTCGCATCCGAACGGTTCGAGCATCGCCACGAGCTCGGTGGTGATACCACCGCCTCCGAAGATGCTCACCTTTCCGCCGATCAGATTGTGCCCGACGGGTTGGTCCCACTGCTGAACCCGGCTGTAGCGGACCAGCCCACGAAGTCCGGCCAAGCCCAGCATCAGCGCGTGCTCGGCAACCGGCCGGGCATAGACCCCCTTCGCACACGTCCAAACGTGGACGTCGTCGAGGTAACCGACGTAGGGCTCGATCCCCGCGAACGGTAGACCGACCCAGGACACCTTTGGGCTGCGCGCGAGGAGCAGCGGCAGCTCGTGCGGAACGAAAGGATCGGCCCAGACCAAACCCTCTGCCTCGTCAGGTGCCGCGAGCTGGCCGCCGCCGGCCAAGACAGCCGCCTCCAACGACTGAAACCGACCGGACTTCGGTTCCACCGCGATCTTCCTGGCCCCCACGACCGCCACTACTGCGCCAATCCGGCGGCTGCCTGTCTGGCGTCGTTCTCAGCATCGAGACCCACGCGTTCGGCCGAGACCATCACGTCGACATCGCCGGTGCCCAGATCCACGGCCTCGGCGATCCGGTATCGGCCGGACGAGTCCTGGACCAGCCAGAGCATGCCGTCACGCCGTTCGCCTCGCCGGACCCCGAGAACCCGACCGTCGCGGTCGACCAGCCGACGTTCCGGGTGGTCCACGGTGATGGCCAGCGTGACCGGCGAGCCGGTGTTCACCGCCCGGACCTTGAGGAGTCGGGGGCCGTCGCCGCTCACCCGGAAGCCGGCCGTGCGAAGTCGACGGTTGTGTTCGGCGAGTTCGGCGAAGACCGTCGTATCGGCGACGAACACCGTGTCGAGCTCGGCCTTCTCCGGGTCGGTCTGGAACGCGAACTCGGCTCGAAGGAGCCCAGCCGCGACCCGGCGCCACTGGGGATCCATCTGAGTCGGATTCACCGGCTCACCTCCGACGACCATGGGTTCGGACCGTTCGACCTCAGCAGCCCCCGGAACGACGGGTTCGACCCGGCGGACGTCGATCGGTTCACCGAGCGCCTCGAGGTCGGGACAGCTCGACCGCCGAGCGAGCGCACCGACCATGTGGCGACCGAGGAGGACCGGTCGCAGCATCGAGGTGCCGACCAGGAGTTCGATGGTGAGCCCGACAGCCAGGGCCACGCCCAGACGACGTGCGACCTGGAGGTCCGACGCAACGAACCCGAGCCCGCAGAGCGCGGCGACAGCCAAGCCGATCATTGCCGCCTTGCCTTCGCGACGCGCGACCTCGGAGATCGGATCGGCTTCGGCGTCCCGAAGAGCGTCCTCTTCGAGGATCAACGACTCGAGTCCGCCATCGGGCGGTCCGACGGCGACCGCAGCCGTCTCCCTCACGATGCTTCTGAGCCGCCTGAGGAACCCGAGCTCGAAGAGCCCGACCCCGATGCTCGCCACCAACGCGACTGTTTGTAGTTCGCTGCCGCTGACCGTGTCGGTGATGACGTAGTAGACACCCAGCACCGCAGCGGAGCCGATGACGCGCAGGACACCGACCAACAATGCCAACCTGAGGTCGCCGACGAGCACGAGTACACCCAAGGCGCCGGCGACCGCCAGGGAGAACACCAGCAGCCACAGATTGCTCACCGACTCCGACCCCGCGTTCGCCGCGTCGACCGGCGAACCCGTCAGTTCCGGGGCCTCGGAGAGGTTCTGGGGTGTCGCAAGGAGGGCGACGAGGTCCTGGGCCGCAATCGATCGGGCGGTGACCAACGGGGTCACGACGGCGAGGTGACGCGCGTCGCGAACGAATGGTTCCGGATCGTCGCCCGAAGCCACCAACGCTCCTTGCTCGAATCGACCCGATGCGGTGGCTACCCAGCCGACGCTCGGCAACGTCGATGCATCGAGCGCCCAGCGATCGAGTTCGGAAAGCGAGGTTCCCCCTGGCGCAGTCGCCAGGATCGACGAGGTCGGGTCGCCACCCAGCAGGAGGAGTTCAGCAGAGACTCGCTGGGCGGCTGATCCGGTTGGCAGGGCCTGCTCATCGATGAGCTCGGCCGTGGGAACGCGGAGGGCGAAGAGTCCGATGATGACCAGGAAGATGGCGAAACCGGCGAGCACTGCCGGCGGAAAATCGCGACCATCGGGCAGGTTGAACCGGAACAACCGATAGTCGTCCTCATCAGGCACGGGCGGAAGGGCCACGAGGATCGAGGGGAGGACGGCAAAGGTGACGAGCGCACCGAAGAAGGCCCCGACGGCGACCACCATGGCCTGGTTCCGGCCCGGTCCGGCGATGGCGAGCACCAAGGACGTCAGGATCAACCCACCCACGAGGAGTCCAGCTTCGGCCGACAGGTGCACTACCGAGCGACGAATGGTGTCGGCCGAGTCGACCCCGGCCGGGTGCTTGAACCAGTCGAGCAGGCGCAGCCCGAGCACGGTCGAGACCAAGCAGGCGACGAGTACCGCAGGAAGGGCTGTCGTGCCCAGTGAGCCGTCGAACGGTCCAGCCATCTGGGCGCCGATCAGCCCGCCGAGTAGCGTCGCGGCACTGATCGTTCCGCCGGCGGCGAAGCCGATCTTCAGGCCGAACGAAGCGGACAGCACGAGCGTCAGCAGCAACAGCACCGGCACGACGGCGATCACCGTGCTGCGGTTGAGTCGGTCCAGCAAGTCCCGATCGGCGACCACTCGGCCACCAAGTGAGACGGGGGTTCCAGGAAGGGTCTCCTCGATCACCGTTTCGATCCGAGCGAGTACGCCGTTACCGTCGACCCCGGGTGACAACGAAACGAGAAGGGCGACACGCCCTTCGGAGCTCGGCTGGACCTCGACCGCACTGACGCCGGTCACAGCGCCGAGGGCGGGGACGAGGATCGATTCGACTGCGGAGCCCGTGCCTCCTGTGGTGTCGACCAGCAAGGCGAGATCGGGCAGCTCACCCGGACGCCACGATGCCCCCTGACCCGCCAACTGGGGTCGGGCACCCCCGATCGAGGCGAACGCCGTGCCGGCCAAGAGGAGCAACAGCGTCGACGTCAGCAACAACATGCTGAACCGGCGCAGGAATGCTGGGCTAGCGGGGAATGACAAAAGTCGAGTTGGAGCCACGAGTACTTTCCAGTCGGCACCAACCCCGCCCGCTGGGTAGCGTAGCCGACACCCTGCGTGAGTGGTGGATGTCCGTCGCGACGTTTTCCGCCGGTCGGCTACCGTGACCACCAGTCGCGCTGAACGCGCGCCGCGCGAGAGACCGGCACCCGCCTCGGGTGCCGAAAGGAAACACCACATGTCCGGCCTCATCGGCAAGATCCTCGGCCGTCGCTGACCTCCGTCGTTCGATGCTCGCACCGTCCATCGACACTGTCCGGCTCTTCCTTCACGTCGTGGCCGCCTCGGTATGGGTGGGCGGTCAGGTCGTGATGGCCGGTTTGGTCCCGGCACTTCGGGGTCTCGGTCCCGACGTCTCCAAGACGGCCGCCAACGGGTTCGCCCGAGTCGCGTGGCCGGCCTTCGGTCTGGCCTTCATCACCGGCACGTGGAACATGTTCGAGGTGCCACCCTCGGCCAGCGTCTCCTACCACATGACCCTGGGCATCAAGATCCTCCTGGTCGTCGCGGCCGGTGCCTCGGCTGCCGTGCATTCTCGAACGCCCGACAAGGCCGTGCTCGCAGCCACCGGAGCGATCGGGATGCTGGCCTCGCTCGTCGCCCTGTTCTTCGGCGTGCTCTTGGCTGGCTGAACCACTGGACATTCCATAGGATCGGTGGATGACTCTCGATCCCCGGACTCCAGTCCTCGTCGGCGTGGCCCAGTGCAAGCAACGACCCCAGGACGTCGCCGAAGCCGTCGAAGCGGTGAAGCTCATGGAACAGGCCGTCGTGGCCGCGGCGGAAGATGCCGGAGCTCCGGGACTGCTCGTACAGCTCGACGCCATCGCGGTCGTCAATGGCGCGTGGGGCTACTCCGACCCCGGTCGCCTCATCGGCGACGCCGTCGGGTCGCCCCAGGCCCGAACCGTCATCTCCAGTACGGGGGGCAACAGCCCTCAATCGCTGGTGAGTCATCTCTCCTCCCGGATCCAAGCCGGTGAACTCTCGTGTGCCGTCATCACCGGTGCCGAGACGATCTGGAGCCGGCGCAAGCAGCGGGCCGCCGGCCTGCCTCGCAATCTGACCGAGCAGTCAGGTGTGGCGCCCGACGAACAGTTCCAGACCGAGGTCCAGATGTCGTCGGAGTTCGAGGACAGCCGGGGTCTGGAGATGCCGGTCAACCTCTACCCCGTGTTCGAGTCGGCGTTCCGCCACGCACGTGGCGAGTCGATCGAGGCCCATCGCGACCGACTCGCCGAACTCTGGGCCGGGTTCAACCAAGTCGCCGTGCAGAATCCGTACGCGTGGATTCGAACCCCGATGACCGCGGCGGAGATCCGTGAGGCCAGCCCCTCCAACCGGATGGTCGGGTTCCCGTACACCAAGGCGATGAACTCAAACTGGAACCTCGACCAGGGCGCGGCGTTGCTGCTGTGCTCGGCGGAAGCGGCCGAGGCCGCCGGTGTGCCGCGGGACCGCTGGGTATTCCCTCATGCCGGCACTGATGCCCACGACACCTACCTCGTCAGCAACCGCCGCGACCTGCACAGCTCCCCCGCGGTCAACGAGGCGGCTCGGGTCCTTTTCGAGCTCACCGGCAGATCCGTCGCCGACATCGATCACGTGGACGTGTACTCCTGCTTCCCGTCCGCGGTGCAGGTTGCGGCCACCGAAATCGGCCTCGGCCTCGACCGCCCACTCACTGTCACGGGCGGTTTGACGTTCGCCGGTGGTCCGCTCAACAACTACGTCACCCACTCGATCGCGACGATGGCTGACGTCCTGCGCTCCGACGCCGGCAGTCTCGGACTGGTCACCGCCAACGGCGGATACCTCACCAAACACGCACTCGGCCTGTACTCCACCGAGCCGGCAGACCATCCCTTCGTCACCCGCGACGTGCAGCAAGCAGTCGACCGGGTTCCGGTCACCCCCGTCGACGCGTCCTTTGTCGGGGCGGGAACGATCGAGGGCTACACCGTGATGCACGGCAACGAGGGACCCGAGCGGGCACTCGCCGCGGTGCGGACACCGGGAGGCGCCCGCACGTGGGCCAACGGCACCAACCTCGCCGTGATGGCCGAGTTGACGACGAACGAAGGCGTCGGCCGCGCTTGCACGGTGCACGCCGACGGCACGTTCGACCTGAGCTGAGACCATGCCCTCTGCCGGTGCCCAACACGCCAGTCTGGTCGTCGTGGCCAACCGGCTGCCCATCACCCGGGTCGAGGACGCCGGCGCCGGCAAGTGGGTGACCAGCCCCGGGGGGCTCGTCTCGGCTCTCAAGCCGGCGATGACCGACCTGGACGGCGTGGCCTGGCTCGGCTGGACTGGCGAGCAAACCGACTCGACTCTGGCAACGTTCGAACACGACGGCCTCCGTTTGGTGCCCATCGCCCTCTCCGAGCAGGAACACCAACTGCACTACGAGGGCATGTCGAATAGCACACTGTGGCCGCTGTACCACGGCAAAATCGAGCCGCCGGAATTCCACCGCCATTGGTTCGACGGGTACCGGAAGGTGAACCACCGGTTCGCCACCGCTGCAGCGGAAGCCGCGGCCCCCGGGGCGCTGGTGTGGATCCACGACTACCAGCTCCAGTTGGTACCGGGCATGCTGCGAGAGCTGCGGCCCGATCTGCGCATCGGCTTCTTCCTGCACATCCCGTTTCCGTCACCCGAGCTCTTCATGCAGCTTCCCTGGCGCAACGAGCTCGTCACCGCCATGCTCGGTGCCGACCTGCTCGGCTTCCAGGCGCCGGCCGATGCCACCAACTTCCATCGATTGGCCAGGGCCCTCGGCCTGGCCACTCGTTCGGGATCGTCCGGGCTCGAGTTCGCGCACCGAGCAGTCAACGTCCGGTCCTTCCCCATCGGGATCGACTACCAGCGCTACCACCACGCCGCGCTCGAACCCGACGTCCTCGAGCAGTCACGGACCCTCCGATCCCAGCTCGGCGACCCCGACGTCGTGCTACTCGGCGTCGATCGGCTCGACTACACCAAGGGCATCGACCTCCGCC
>JAQCHM010000048.1 GCA_027730885.1 Actinomycetota bacterium
TCGTTGTTCCCACCCACGAAGCTGAACCGGGGGATGCCGCCCCACGGTTTGTCAGCCGGAGGGAGGCCGGATCGGAACTGCGAGCCCATGTCGAACGTCATGCTTGCAACCTAACCTCCTGCCCCAATCGCGTGCACCTGGCACCGCCCGGCGGTGCGATAGTGCACGCAGAACGCTCGAGCGGGTCGTCAGCGACGTCGACGCTTGTTCCCGTGTGCCTTCAGCTTGCGCTTCTGGGCCCGGCTCAGGCTGTGGAGTCCCTTCTCGGACACATGGTCGAGGATGGCGTTGATCTCGATCTCCTCGAGCGGGTCGTCGAGCGTTGGGGCACTGGGCCGACGTGAAGGCTTCCCGATCCGCCCGGCCGGGTCGCCACCGATCTTCGACGGCAACGGCACCTTGGGAATCCAAGTGATGGACTCGGCCAGCCCGAAGGCCTTGGCCAGGAGCAGCACGGCACCGGCCGACAGGAGGTACCAGAGGATGGCGCCCTCCAGCCGGTTCTGGGTGAACTGCAGGAGATCGATGACCGCGATGACCAGCGCGAGTACCCAGCCGGGGATGCCGAAGAAGAACTGGGCGCCGGGCAGGTAGGCGACGAAGGTGAAGAGCAGCGAAAGCGAGAGCCAGCTGGACTCGTTCACCGCGAGGTACCCACCGGCCGACAAGCCAACGGCGGTGAGGACGGTGGCGATGAGGGCAGGTACGAAGGTCAGATAGCCGAAGTACAACGCCATCCTGGCTCGGCCCAGCGCTCCCTCGAGCTGAGAACCGATGATGGCGACGTAGACGATGGTGAGCACGCGCCAGATGCTCGGTCGGTTGGGGATCCACCAGGAGATCAGGCGCCACACCTCACCGTCGAGCACACCCTCGCCATCGAAGACCAAACGGGAGGTGAGGGGACGGGCGGGTCCCTCGGCGGCGGTGATGAACATGCTGATGGCGATGACGCCGGCGACGAGCACCGAAGACCCGACATCGAGGCCGCCGATCTTGAACCACGGTTCTTGGCCGCTGGTAAACCGGCTTGGCCGATTGCTGAACATCGAATCAAGGTAGCGCGCCGCGCCGACTTCTCGGGGGTTGCCGGGTCAGGAGGGCCGCCGATCGTCGACGACCGTTCAAGTCGTGTTGACTGGCGGGTCGATGAACGAGCCAAGCCCGATACCCATCGCGGTCCGCATGGACTGGCCCCGGCCGCTCGCTTTCGCGCTCTCCGGAGGAGGCTCGTACGGTGCGGCACAGGTCGGCATGATCCGCGCCCTGCTCGAGCACGGCATCGTTCCGGACCTGGTGGTCGGGGTGTCGGTCGGCGCCCTGAACGGCGCGCTGCTGGCCGCCCGGCCCGATTCGGCTGTGACCGAGCTGGTCGATCTGTGGAGCCGGATCGATCGAAGAACGATCTTCGGCAGCAACCCGTTCGGACTCGTCCGAAATCTGGTGCGCGACGGAGCACTCTGTCGACCGTCGTTGCTCGGCTCGCTCATCGACGATCACCTGCACGCCCGAACCTTCGCCGACCTCCTCGTCCCGTTCGCCGCGGTCGTGACCGAGGCCTCAACAGGAGCACCCGAGCTACTCACCAGCGGTCACCTGCGCACCGCGCTTCTGGCCAGCGCGGCCATTCCCGGCGTGTTCTCCCGGGTGACGATCGGCGACCGGGAGTTCCTCGACGGTGGGGTGTCCGCTAACGTCCCCATCCGCCAGGCCATCGCCTTCGGAGCGAGCACCGTCATCTCGCTCGATCCATCACCCTCCACACCGCCGTCGGCCTTCCCCGGTCGGATCGTCGGTGGACTGCCGCGCTCGGTCAACCTCATGATCCGCAACCAGCAAGCGCACGACGTGAAGGAGCTGACCGATCGGTACACCGTCGTGTCGATCCCCAGCGTCACCCCGGGGGATGTCAGCTCGTTCGACTTCACGGCAACCGCTCGGCTCGTCGAGGCGAGCTACGAGTCGACCGTCGCCGCGATCTCACACTGGACACCGTCACCGCGACCTTGCCCGGAGACCGCGAGGTGATCTGAGGCCGAGTTGGCGGCCACGTTCGCCGGGCTCGGGATCCTGCACTTCCGCCCGTTCAGGCCGACTGGCGCAGCTCTACCCAGGCGCCGTAGCCACCGAGGACGTCCGACACGTCGGAGAAGCCCCGTTGCCGGAGGAGGCTGGCCGCCACCGACGACCGGTAGCCGCCGGCGCAGTAGACGACCGTCGGCGCGTCGGGGTCGAGCTCGACGAGTCGCCCGGGTAGCTGGCCGACGGGGATCGGCTCGGCTCCTGGGATGGAGCCGATCGCGAACTCGCCGGGGTTGCGAATGTCGACGATCTGGAGATCGGGAAGGTCGCGTCGGCGGTCCTCGAACTGCGGGACCGTCAGGCGGGAGGCGCGCCGCACCCGTTCGGGGTGTTCGGCCATCACGATCAGAGGATGGACGAGGTACCCGAGCACCCGATCGAAACCGATTCGAGCCAAGCGGTTCTTCGCCTCGGTCTCGAACCCGTCGCCGACCACCAGGACGATGTCGGCGTCGGTTTCGACCACCGATCCGGCGAACTCGGCGTACCGGCCCTTCAGCCCGACGTTGATGGACCCCGCCAGGTGCCCCTGGGCGAACTCCTCGGGATCTCGACCATCGACGATGACGGCTCCGTCAGCGACCAAGGCGTCGAAGTCGGCGAGTTCGAGCGCGTTGGGAACGGCCGACTCGTCGAGCAGGGCTCGCTCCTTGCGGTTGAGAATCGCGTCGAAGACGAAGTACTCCGGCGCCGGCGGTTGACCTTCGGCGACGAGGTCGATGAAGGTCTTGCGATTCGGAGCGAGCAGCGCATAGTTGTTGGCTCGCTGCTCGCCCATGGTCGACGAGGTCTCGGTCGAGAGGTTCTTGCCGCAGGCAGAGCCCGCGCCGTGCGCGGGGAAGACGCGGGTCGAGTCGGGCAGGGTCAGGAGCTTGCCGTGCAGGCTGTCATAGAGCTGATCGGCCAGCTCGTCACGGGTGAAGCCGATCGAGGCCAGGAGGTCAGGTCGGCCGACGTCACCGATGAACAGGGTGTCGCCGGTCAGCACGCCATAGGGCTCGGCGTCCCCGGTGTGCTCCCAGACCACGATGCTCATCGATTCGGGCGTGTGACCGGGGGTATGACGGATCTCCAACTCGACCTCGCCCAGCGAGTAGCGCTCCCCGTCGGCAAAGGACCGGACGTCGAATTCGGTTGCAGCGACCGACGAGTAGCCGATCTCGGCCCCGGTAGCGGCGGCCAGCTCGAGATGTCCGGAAAGGAAGTCGGCATGGAAGTGCGTCTCGAGCACGAGTTCGATGGTGAGGCCGGCCTCCGCCGCGTCGCGGAGGTATTCGTCGACGTCACGTCGGGGGTCGGCCACGACGGCGCGGCCGGTGGTCTCGTCGCCGATCAGGTAGGAAGCGTGGGAAAGGCAGTCGAGGTAGTACTGGGCGAACTTCATGGCGAAGTCCTTTCGTATTCGAGTGCGGGGGACTCGGCGAGCAGTCCGGAGCGGTCCATGACCTGCAAGGCCGGTCCACGGGCGCCGACGAGGCAGAGCGTGACGTCGCGAGCCGCCAGCTCCGATCGAACCTCGCACAATGCCGCGGCACCGGTCGTGTCGAGGTCGGCCAAGTTCGAGCAGTCGACCCGCAGCTGGTTGCCGACCGAGTCCGAGCAGCGGTCGAGCAGCTGACGTTTGACCTTGGACGCGTTGACGAAGGACAGCGTGCCGCTGAGCTGGAATCCGCAGCTGCCAACGGCCCGGGCCGGGACCGGGCGCTGTGTGGGTCGTTTCATCCGCAGAATAGCGAGGGTCGCGAGCATGACGGCAACGCCGATCACGATGCCGAGTTCGACGCCGAACGCCAGCGTGCCAGCGAAGGCTGCGGCCACCCCGACCCAATCGGTTCGCTTCACCCGCGCAATCCTGACCATTTCCTTCACGTCGATGAGACCGACGACGGCGGAAATGATGATGGCGGCGAGCGCCGCGTTCGGGAGTGAGGTGAAGAGCGGAGTGAGGAAGGCGATGGTCACGAGCACCAGGACGGCCGTCACGATCGAGGCAAACGGGGTCTTCGCCCCGGCGCTCGCATTGACCGCGGTGCGAGACAGGCCACCGTTCACGGGGTAGCCGCCGAAGAATCCGGCCGCGACGTTTGCCGCACCAAGACCGACGAGTTCGGCGTTGGCGTCGACCTCGTAGTTGTTCCGACGGGCGTACACCTTCGCCACCGCGATCGACTCCATGAAGCCGACGATGGCGATGACCAACGCCGTGTCGGCCAACCCTCTGACCAGACCCAGTTCGAAGGAGGGAACAGCGAAACCGGGGAGCGAGCTGGGGATCTGGCCGACGACGGTCACGCCGTGTTTCTCCAGACCGAACATCTTGACCGCCAGCGTCGACGCGATGACCACGACCAAGGCGCTCGGAACTCGGCCGGCGACCCGCTTCAACACCTGGATGGCAGCGAGGCTCGAGAGACCGAGCGCCAGCGTCACTGGCCGAGCGTCACCGGCGTGGCGCAGGACCTCGGTAGCGGTGTCGACGACCCCGTCGGTCCGAGGCAAGTCGATGCCCAGCAGATGCTTCGCCTGGGAGAAGCCGATGATCAGCGCAGCGGCAGCAGTGAACCCGACCAGCACCGGTTGACCGAGGAAGTTGACGAGGAAGCCCAGTCGGCCCATCCCCAGGAGGATCCGGATGACTCCGACCATCACGGCCAACAGGGCGGCAGCTGCGAGGTACCCCTTCGTGCCCTCCCCCAATGGGGACCCATCGACCATGACGGCCCCGAGACCGGCCGCGGTGAGCAGCGAGGAAATGGCAACGGGCCCGACCGCCAACTGCCGAGACGTTCCCAGAACGGCGTAGACCAGCAGGGGCACCGTGGCCGAATACAACCCGACTTCGGGCGGCAACCCGGCGAGCAAGGCGTAGGCCATGGCCTGCGGAACCAGCATCGCGGCCACGGTCATCCCGGCGGCGACATCGCTCTGCACGGTCGCCCGGTCGAGCAAGGGCGCCCAGCGAAGAATCGGGAGCAACCGAGCGAGCAGGACCACATGACCGAATATACGTACATTTAGCTCCGAGGTCAACCCTCCCCTCTCCCGCGATCCCCACCCCAAAACGCCAACTGCCGGACCCACGCGTCAGAAGTGACGCGCCGATCCGGCAGTTCGGGGTGGGCGTGGGGCGATCAGACGCCGAGGCCGGCGGCGACGTGATCCCAGTTGACCAACTTGTCGAGGAAGGTCTCGATGTAGGTGGGGCGGGCGTTGCGATAGTCGACGTAGTAGGCGTGCTCCCAGACGTCGATGGTGAGCAGTGCCTTGGCGTCGTGCTTCATGGGAAGGTCGGCGTTGGCGGTCTGCATGATCTTGAGCCCGCTTCCGTCGTCCACCAGCCACGCCCAGCCCGACCCGAACTGCGTGGTGGCAGCCTGAGCGAACTGTGTGCGGAAGTCGGCGAAGGAGCCGAATGCGCGGTTGATAGCCTCGCCGACCTCGCCGGTGGGCTCGCCGCCGCCGTTCGGCGACAGGCAATGCCAGTAGAAGGTGTGATTCCAGACCTGGGCGGAGTTGTTGAACAAACCGCCGGAGGCGCCGAGGATGACGTCCTCGAGAGTGCCGTGGTCGCCCTCGCCCAACAGGTTGTTCAGGTTGTTGACATAGGCCTGGTGATGCTTGCCGTAGTGATACTCGATCGTCTCGGCGCTGATGTGCGGAGCCAATGCGTCATTGGCATACGGCAGGGGTGGAAGTTCGAAAGCCACAGGTTCCTTTCAAGGGAGTCTTCAGGAGCGTCTTCAGGGAGCGAATCTCCGCAGCGACAGCCATGGTCAAGTTAGCCCTTGGACCCGGGCATGGCACCGGCAACCGGCAAGATCAGGCTCGGTCTTCGAGCCGGGTTCCCGGCTACCAGGCGAGGTCGTAGCAGCCCTGGTGCGACACCGGCTCGACCTGGAACGTGCCGTGATCGATGCCGAACTGCTCGGCCAGGAGCGAACGGGCCTGGTCGAGCACCGCGTGCGCGTCGGCGTCGTCGGTCGTGATGAGGTGGGCCGAAGCGGCCTCCATCTCCGCCGTCAGCGTCCAGACGTGAAGGTCATGGACATCGACCACACCCGAAATCGAGCCGAGTTGGGCGGCGAGACGTTCCAGATCCAAGTGCGCCGGCGCCGACTGGAGCAGGACTCGGACCGCCTGAGCCCCGAGGCCCAGGTCCGCGGCAGGATCCACAAGCCGATGGCCGCGGCGATCAGCGGGGCGGCCCAGAGCCAGCCGAACCGATCGATGAGCACCGCGGCAACGATCACGCCGATCGAACCGACCCCATCGGCCACCACCTCGAGGTACGCCGCCTTCAGGTTCAGTGACTCGTCGGCCCCTTTGCGCAGGAGCAGGAACGCCACGATGTTGGCCCCCAGCCCGAGCGCCGCGACGACGATCATGGTGCCGCTGGCCACTTCGGCCTCGTCGAACAACCGACGCACCGCCTCGATCACCACCCAGATGGCAACGCCGAACAACAGCAGGGCGTTGACGAACGCCGCGAGGATTTCGAGTCGGTACAGCCCGAAGGTGTGGCCGGACGTGCGCTGCCCGGGCACGAATCGACCGGCGAGCTGCATTGCCGCCAACGCCATCCCCAGGCCGAGGACATCGGTGAACATGTGGCCGGCATCAGAGAGCAAGGCCAGCGAATTGACAGCGAAGCCAGCAACCAACTCGACGACGAAGAACACAGCGATGACGCCGAACGCCAGGAGCAGCGGTCGGCGACGACGGTCGGCCGCACGGGCCAGACCGGGGCCGTGCGTATGCCCGTGTGTACGGCCGTGTGTATGCCCGTGTGTATGACCGTGTGTATGGCCATGTGTATGGCCATGTGAACGGCCGTGTCGGTGGCCCTGCGGCGCGTCCGCGTGATCGTGTCGCCGGCGCGAATCCCCAGCTCCCATGCCCGTACCGTAACCCATCATCGTTACCCTCGGCCGTTAGCCTTCAGTCTTGATGAGCTACGACCATCGCACGATCGAATCGACCCAGCAGCAGCGTTGGCAGGACGAAGGCATCTATCGAGCCGTCGTCGACTGGAACAAGCCGAAACACTACGCGCTCACGATGCTCCCGTACCCCTCGGGCGACCTCCACATCGGCCACTGGTACGCGATGACGCCGTCGGATGCCCGCGCTCGCTACATGCGCATGAAGGGCTTCAACGTCCTGTTCCCGATGGGCTTCGACGCCTTCGGGCTCCCCGCCGAGAACGCCGCCGTGCAGCGCAACGTACATCCGGCCAAGTGGACGTGGGCCAACATCGACCGCATGCGGGGACAGCTCCGCTCGATGGGCGCGATGTTCGATTGGGAGCGCGAGGCCGTGTCCTGCGAACCGTCGTACTACAAGTGGACCGAGTGGTTCTTCGCCCAGATGTTCGAACACGGCATCGCCTACCGCGGCGAAGCCATGGTCAATTGGTCGCCGACGCTGCAGACCGTGCTCGCCAACGAACAGGTCATCGACGGCAAGGACGAGCGCACCGGTCAGCCCGTCCTCCAGAAGCTCATGGAACAGTGGTTCTTCGGCATCACCAAGTACGCCGACGAACTTCTCGACCTCTCGTCCATCGACTGGCCCGAGTCCATACGTTCGATGCAGGCCAATTGGATCGGGCGGTCCGAAGGAGCTCGCGTCGACTTCGAGATTGCCGGCGCCGGCAGCGATGGCGGAACGATCACCGTCTTCACCACCCGGCCGGACACGCTGTGGGGCGCGACGTTCATGGTGTTGGCGCCGGAGCATCCGCTGGTCGACCAGCTCACCACCGACGAACAACGGGACGCGGTCGACGCCTACCGTGCCGAGGCCGCGCGCCGCACCGAACTCGAACGGCTGGAGAACGAGAACGACAAGACCGGGGTGTCCACCGGGGGCTTCGCCGTCAACCCGGTCAACCGTGCCCGGATCCCGGTCTGGATCGCCGACTACGTCCTGGTCTCCTACGGCACCGGGGCCATCATGGCCGTTCCCGCCCATGACGAGCGCGACTTCGCCTTCGCTCGCCGCTTCGGGCTCGACGTCGTTCCGGTCATCGCCCCGGCCGACGCCGACACCGTTGCCGGCGCCGCGATGACCGAGTCCTACGTCGGCCCGGGCACCATGATCAACAGCGGCCCGCTGGACGGCATCACAGTCAACGAGGCCAAAGGTCGGGCCAACCCCGCCATCGCCGCCGCCATCGACTGGCTCGTCGAACACCAGGCCGGGGAAGAGTCGGTCAACTACCGCCTCCGGGACTGGCTCATCTCCCGCCAGCGGTATTGGGGTTCGCCGATCCCGATCATTCATCGGGCCGACGGCGGACTCGAGGCCGTCCCCACCGAACAACTTCCGGTGGTGCTGCCCGAGGACGTCGAGTTCGAGGGCCGAAGCCCGCTCGTCACCCACCCCGACTTCGCTTCGGTCGCCGACATGCACGGCGGCATCGGACGCCGCGAGACCGACACCATGGACACGTTCATGTGCTCGTCCTGGTACTGGTTCCGTTACCTCTCACCCCAGTTCGAGACGGCCGCCTTCGATCCCGAGGAGGCCGCGTACTGGTTGCCGGTCGACGTCTACACCGGCGGCGCCGAGCACGCTGTCATGCACCTGCTCTACGCGCGCTTCTTCGTGAAGGCCATGCGCGACATGGGCCACTTCGACGACACCATCGAGGCGATGGCCGCGCACGGCCGCAGCGCCGAGGGTTTGTTCGACGAGCCGTTCATGATGCTGCGCAACCAGGGCCAGATCCTGGGCGAGGAACGCAGGGGTGATCGCGTAGTCGTCGACGGTAACGCCGATGGCAACCGCATCCTGGCTGCTTCGGTGCGGGTCGACCCCGACGCACCCGACGATGCGGGCATGGTGGTCGGCGAGCTGATGCGCCGAACCGAGAACCTGCTGCAGGTGCGCGTCGGTGACAGGACCGTGACCGTCGAGGTCCCCGACGACGCGGTGGTCGAGGTGCCGTCGATCCCAGGAGCGAACGACGTCAACCAACTCAAGCACCATCTCGACGTCGAGCGCATGTCCAAATCGCGGGGCAACGTGGTCAACCCCGACCTCCTGGTCGACCAGTACGGCGCCGACACCGTCCGCACCTACCTCATGTTCGCGTTCGAGTGGCAGAAGGGCGGGCCCTGGGACAGCCGGGGAATCGTCGGCTCACGACGCTTCATCGAGGACGTCTGGCGACTCGGCACCCACGAGTACCAGCCAGGCTCGATCGACGAGCCGGCCTCGATCCACCTTCGCCGACAGACGCACCGCACCATGCAGAAGGTCGGCCACGAACTCGAGGCGTTCAAGTGGAACACCGCGGTCGCGGCGTTGATGTCGCTCCGCAACGACCTGCTCGATGCTCGCAAGCAGTCCAACGTCAGCAGTGAGGCCTGGGCCGAATCGGTCGACGCCATGCTCTGTCTCTTGGCCCCGATCGCGCCCCACGTGACCGACGATCTCTGGCGTCAACGGGGCAACCAGCAGTCGGTCCACCTCCACCCGTGGCCGACGTTCGACCCCGCGCTCATCGTCGACGAGACCGTCACCATGGTCGTCCAGGTGAACGGAAAGGTGCGAGATCGCGTCGACGTCCCTGCCGACATCACCGAGGCCGATGCCGAGGCGACCGCGCGCTCGCTCGAACGTATTCAGGAATGGTTGGAGGGCAAGACGGTGAAGACCGTCGTAGTCCGGCCGCCGAAACTGGTGAACATCGTCGTCACGTGACCATGGGCACCGACGGTCAAGTTGGCGAAGGGCGGAAGTTGCCCTTCTGACCGACCGACCAGTCGCTGATGAAACGGAACCGATCGCCCCGGATCACCGTGGTCCGCCACTCGACCGGCCGACCATCACGCACCCCGAGACGTTCGAGGAAGAAGGCGGCGTCGGACCGCGACATGCGCAACCGCTCGCGGTCGGCCGCGGGCGGAAGGATCGGCGTCAACCGCTCCCAACCCTGGTTGGGCACCGGGCTCCCGATGCGGGCAAGCTCGGAATACAGCGCGGTGTGGGTGAAGTCGACGCCGAGCAGGGGGTCGGTCAACGAACGGGGCAGCCACGCCCGATCGACGGCGAGGGGTGTGCCCCCCGCCAGCCGAACGCGTTCGAGGAACACCAGCTCGGTGCCGGGGTCGAGTCCGAGGTGTTCGGCCGCGCCGGCGTCGGTGACGACCCCCAGGTTCAGCACCTCCGACGTCTGTTCGACACCGGCCGCCTCGACCATCTCGAAGAGGCTGTAGAGCGTGCCAAGGGACTGCTCGAACTCCGCCCGGTTGACGACCGTGCCACGACCTCGTTCCCGACGCAGCAGACCTGTTCGGTTCAGGTGCCGCACCGCCTCCCTGACCGTGTGGCGACTGACGCCGTAGGCATCGGTCAGCTCGAGGTCGGTGGGAAAGCGCTCGCCGAACTCGCCTTCGTCGAGCCTGCGCCGGAGGTCGTTCTCGAGTTGGGCCCACAGCGGCAGCGGACTGGATCGGTCGAGTGAGACGATGGACACTGGCCCACTGTACGCGGGAACTGTACGGACAAAGAATCAAAGTGGCACAGAAGTCCGGTCGCTTACCCCGGTGTGGTCCCGTCCGGTCGACCCCGCGTAGTCTCGTGTCGATGATCGTGTCGTCCCCCCGGCGGATGCCGGACCGCACGCGCGGCTGGATGTTCGTTCTCGCGCAAGCGGCACTCCTCGTCCTCTTGGTCGTTCTGCCCGGCGCCGACCACTGGCCCACCCCGAACGCGGTCCGGGTGCTTGCGTCGATCCTGGTGGTCACCGGCCTGGCGCTCGTCCTTGCCGCCTCCCTCCGATTGGGCCGTGCCCTCACACCGACGCCGGTTCCCAACGGCCGCGGTTCGCTGCAGACCGGAGGGCTCTACCGATTCATGCGTCACCCCATCTACACGGGCGTCCTCGTCGTGGCGATGGGCCTGGTCATCGGTTCCGGGAATGTCCTCGTCCTGCTGATCGGCGTCGTCACCGTGGCGTTCTTCGACCGCAAGGCCCGATGGGAGGAGTCCCAGCTCCTCGCCGCCTTCCCGGATTACGCAGCATACGTTCGACGAACGGCGCGATTCTTCCCCCGCCCCAGGCGAGGGGGTACGGTGCAGCGGTGACCGAAACCCCGTCGGCCGGAAAGCAGCTCTGCGTCGTCGGCGACTTCGCGTGGGACGTCCTCATCCGCACCAACACCGCACTGCTGGAGGGCGGCGACACCTTCGGCGAAGTGGTGCTCATGCCGGGAGGAAGCGCGGCAAACGTCGCGGTGTGGGCGACTCGATGCGGCACCACAACGCACTTCATCGGCAAGATCGGCCGCGACCGCCTCGGCCAGCTTGCCCGGGAGAACTTCGAACGTGAAGCGGTGAAGGCCCACTTCGTCGAGAGCGACGCCCACCTCACCGGATCGGTGGCCGTCTTCGTCGACCACACAGGGGAACGGTCCATGGTGTCGGGCCACGGCGCCGACTTCTACCTGTTGCCAAGCGAACTGCCGCATTCCGTTCTCGGGCACGTCGACCACCTGCATCTGACGGCGTGGTCGTTCTTCACCGATCCGCCACGGACCGCGGCCCGACAGGCTGCGAGGGTGGCCCAGGCCGGCGGCGCCACCCTCTCCCTCGACCCCGGATCGTTCCAGATGCTCCAGGAGATGGGAGTCGAGACGTTCATGTCGGTGACCCGGGACCTCGGCATCAACCTGTTCCTGCCCAACAAGGAGGAGGGTGCGGTGCTCACCGGCGAGACCGAGCCCAAGGCCATGGCCAAGGCTCTGGCCGAAATCTATCCGACCGCCATGATCGTGCTCAAGCTCGACGCCGACGGAGCACTGGTCCTCCAGGATGGGGCGTTCCATCACATCCCACCCGCCACCAACAACCTCGTCGACGCCACCGGCGCCGGAGATTCGTTCGCCGGCGCGTTCATCGCCCACTACTTGGAGCACCAGCACGCGGTGGACGCGGCCTACTTCGCCACCCAGGTAGCGGCGTGGGTCATCGAACACCCCGGTGCGCGACCGAGCGGAGACCGTAGGCTCAACGAGATCCTCGGCCGATCACCCGTCAACCGGCCCGGGAACTGACCACCCTCCGATGCCGACGTCTCCTCCCCAACCCCTCGACAAGCGCCGCGTCTTGATCGTCGACGACGAGGAGGTGCTCCGAATGCTCGCTCGAGACATGCTCCACGAGTTCGGGTACGCGCCGACGCTTGCAGCGTCGGGGGAAGAAGCGCTGGCGGTCCTCGCCGAGCAACCCGGCGTCTTCGACGTGGTCGTGATCGATCTCAGGCTTCCCGGACTGACGGGGGCCGAGGTCGTGCAGCGCATCGCCTCACTCGACCCGACGGTCGCCATCGTCGCCATGTCGGGCCTGGACGCCCACAGTCTCGAGCAAGCGCTCGACGGCGCTGTGGTGTCGGCCATGCTCACCAAGCCCTTCCACATGAACGGTTTGATCGATGCCATCGAGCGATCGATGCCCTTACCCCAGGTTCCGCCACAGCCCCCGAATCCGCGTCGATCTGCAGCTGAGACCTGGCGATGATCCGGACCCTCACCGTCCCCTCATGGGCCCAAGGCCGCGCCGGCATGGGACAAGGCGGTTGGAGCGCCTCAGGCTTCGCCTACGCGATCGGCGAGCCGGTGGTCGTCTCCTTCCGTTCCCCCATTCCGATCGACACGACGATGACGGTGCGCGAGACCGACGCCGGTTGGACCCTGACCGCCGACGACGGGCCGGGCGGCTCGCCGCGTCTGGTGATGGAAGCCGAACCGCGGGCGGCCGATCACTTCGAAGCGATCGGGACCCCGCCGGTAACCGTCGCCGAGGCCCGGGACGCGAGGAGCCGCTTCCCGGAGCATGCCGCATCCGATGACCAGCCGACCACGCACAA
>JAQCHM010000049.1 GCA_027730885.1 Actinomycetota bacterium
ACCTGTGGGCCTCGACCAGAGCCAGAAGCGCGTCCGAACTGAGCAGCGGAAGGTCGGCCGGTAGGACGACCACGTCGCCGTCATCTTCGAACTCGTCGAAGCCGTTGACGCCGATGAGCCCGGAGAGACCGACGAGCGCCGCGTCGGCCGAGCCCCGACCGAGCGGCTGCTCGACAAACCTGAGGGGGTAGCTGGGAGGATCCTCGAGCACTCGTTTGCTCACGCGCTCACCCGAGGACCCGGTGACGACGACGGCCTGCTCGACGCCGGCTTGACCGAGCGCGTCGAGCACGTAGGACACGATGGGCCGACCGCACAACAGGTGCAGTGGTTTGGGCCGGCTGGAGTGCATCGAGACCCCCGACCCGGTGGCGATGATCAGCGCCGACAACTGGCTCTCCTGGCCGAATGTACGCCCCATCAAACTGGTCATAGCTCCCGGGGCAGGGTTTGAACCTGCAACGGCTGGATTCAAAGTCCAGTGTTCTGCCAATTGAACTACCCGGGAAGGATCTCGAAGGCCGAGGCAAACCACCTCGAACAGAGAAGACCTCGGACAGAACCGTACCGGACGCAGGCGTCGGTTCGAACGCCATCTTCGACGAGAGCCCGTTGCGCAACGACGTCGGCGCGCTAGCCTCGTCCCCCTCATGGGATCGCTCATCAAGAAGCGCCGTAAGCGCATGCGCAAGAAGAAGCACCGCAAGCTCCTGAAGCGCACCCGCGTGCAGCGTCGTAACAAGAAGTAGCCAACCGAATACCGCAGACCCGAGCCGGGCGAGCAGTCGGGTCAGGCGTGTTGCGTTGGTGACCAACCTGCCGGCGTCGTTCGCACCACCGCTCGATCGGCGCCGGGGAACGACCCGGGCACGAACCAGCTCGACCCGCTTCCGGCGAGCGTGGGTCGCACGCCCGTGGCGTCTCCGAGGGCATCCCGGAATCGGGCGAGTTCCGGCGCAACGTGCAACGCGGCGGCTTCGAGATCGTTCGGACTCTCGTCGTTCGTCGGGCCTCCGAGTTCGTCCCAGGCGCGGTAGACCGCAGGCGTCGGGCAGGCGACCGGCGGGGTGAGGAGGGTGAAGGTCTGGGCGACGAAGGGCAGAGGCGTGATCACCTCACCGATCCCGGTGACCTGCGCCCGCCCCCCGATCAGACAGAAGGCGACGTCGGCGCCAATGCCGGCTGCGGCTTGGAGGTCTCCGGGTCGGTTCCCGAACCGGGCCCAGCGGAGTACGGCGGCTGCGTCGGCCGATCCTCCCCCCAGTCCCGCCTGGGACGGGATGCGTTTGCGCAATCGTACGCCCGCGGTGCGTTCGGCCAATCGGAGGGCTCGGGCCACCAGGTTGTCGTCGTCGGCGACTACGTCGGAGCTCGCACCCTCGAGAATCAAGCCCGTTCCGGTCGGATCGATCTCGAGTTCGTCGTAGAGATCGAGGGTGACCATCTCGGCGTCGATGAGGTGGAGTCCGTCGGACCGCAGACCGACGCAACGGAGGCTCAGGGTCAGCTTGGCCGGCGCGAACAATGTCGTTGTCGGGCGCTTCATCTCGGATCCGCGATCCTGCCCGGACCGACCGGCCTGCGCCCCATCGTCATCGACCGATGTTACCGGGCCTGATGAACTCGGGTCAGGCGGCCCCAGGCATCGAGGTCTAGTTGCTCCGCCCGGTCGGTGGGCCTGACCTCGGCCGCCTCGATCTGCTCGACCGTGAGGTGGGCCGCCAGACTCCGCCGCAGCATCTTTCGACGCTGACCGAACCCGGCACGCACCAGGGTCGCCAAGGGGGCGAAGTCGCACTCGATCCGCGGAGTGGGACCTCGCTCGATGCGGACCAACACCGATTCCACCTTGGGTCGCGGCAAGAAGACCTCCGCCGGCACCCGACCGACCACCTCTGCGGTGCCCCAGTAGGACATCAGGACCGAAGGAATCCCGCACGCCGCGGTTCCGGGCGCGGCCGCCAGCCGCTCCCCCACCTCGCGCTGCACCAGGACGAGCCATCCGGTGAACTCGGGGCGGTCACGCAGCAGATCCAGGATCAGGGGCGTGGCGATGTTGTAGGGCAGGTTGGCGACGACCCGGTAGCCCGATCCCGGCGCAGGCCGCCACGACTCGAGCACCGTCGGCCAGTCGACGGCCAGCGCATCGGCGTTGACCACCTCGACATCGAGGCCGGCGACCACCTCCCGCAACGCCGGCAGGAGGTACCGATCGATCTCGACGGCGAGAACCGACGCCCCGGCCAGGGCGAGGCCGACCGTCAGCGAACCCAGGCCGGGCCCGATCTCGACGACCGCGTCGCCCTCCTCGACTCGGGCCAGGCGAACGATCTTGTCAATGAGGGTCGGTTCGCACAGGAAGTTCTGCCCGAGCGCGCGGCTCGGGGACAGTCCGTGGCGTTCCATGATGTTGCGGATGACCGGTCGGGTGAGGCGCTCGATGGGGTTGGGCCGAAGGCTCAGGCGACCGCCGCCTTCGTGCCGCAGGATGGCCAGGAAGACCATCCAGTCGATCGCCACAGCGCCAAGGCCATTGCGTCCTGGTCGGCAGGGGAGGCGCCGCTGGGACGAACACCGACGAGGTCCGACCGGCCGCTCAGCCGGGCGATGTTGTCCCAAGTGCCCTGACTGAACTGATAGGCGCCGAAGTACCTCCCGTTGCCCGAGACCACCGTGTAGTCACCCCAAGCCTCGCATTGGCGCAAGGATTCCCATTGTGCTGCGGTGGGTTCCCCGGCGGTGGGCTCGGTTGCCGGGGTAGGCGCAGCCGTCGTAGCTGGCGGGACGTTCGGTTTTGGCGCAGTCGGTGCTGGTGCGGTCGGCGCAGGAGTCGTCGGCGGTGCCGGCGGCGTTGTGGTGGGCGTGGGGGGAGCCGGTTCCAGGTCCTCGGGCTCAGCGGTCCGCGATGACGAATCGTCCGACGATGGCTCGGTTGCGAGCCCGCGGCCCATGGCGTCGGCCGCGGAACGCGCGGACGTGGTGCCGGACGCCGCGACGAACCTCTCGACCATCCCGGAGGGTTCGGGCGACCCGTCGTGGGCCCCGGAGCGGAGCAACCCGGTGGCGTTCGGGCCGACAAGGAGATCGGCGGCCGACGTCTGGGCGGGCAGCGCGGTCACCAAGGCGGAAGATGCGGTCGCGTCTCGGCCCTCGACCTCGTTTCGACCGCCACCGATCGAGCCCAGCAGGACGGGCATGGCGAACAGGGTCGACGAAACCCCCAGCAGCAGCCCACGAGGGCCGACGCTCGAAGTCCCTCCCAGGGCCGCGACTCGAGAGCCTCGGCGTCTGGTGGGGAGCGGTGCAGTAGGGACTCCGCGGACCACGGGGGCGAACGCTAAGGGCACCGTGAGCGAACCCCAACCGCGGAAAGTGCTCGCTCAATCACACTCGGTAGAAGTTACGACTGTTCTCGCACGTCAGGGCGGCTACACGTTCGACCGGAATACTTTTCTCGACCGCGATTTGGGCCCCGACCAGCGGGACCAACGCCGGACGGTTGGGCTGGCCGCGATGGGGAACCGGCGCGAGGAACGGAGCATCGGTCTCGATCATGATCCGGCCGAGCGGCGTGACCCGCACCGCGGCACGTAGGTCATCGGCCGTCTTGAAGGTGATGATGCCGCTGTACGACAAGTACGCACCGCGCTCGAGGCAGGCTTCGGCCTCGGCGACTCCGCCCGAAAAGCAGTGGAACACCGTGTGCGGGGGCAGGCCCTGCTCGTCGAGCACGGCGAAGGTGTCCTCCCACGCCTCTCGTGTGTGAATGACCAGCGGCAGCGCGTGGCGGTGGGCCAACGCGATCTGCAGGGCGAAGACGTCTCGTTGACGATCACGAGGCGAGTGGTCGTAGTGATAGTCGAGTCCGCACTCGCCGACGGCGACGATCTTGCCGTGATGCCCGTCCGGGTCGGTGAGCAGCTCCTCCAGGCCGACCAGTCCATCCTTGGCCTCGTGGGGATGGACACCGGCGGTGGCCCACACGCCCTCGAACGAGGCGGCGATGGCCGCTGCCCGTCGGCTGTCCTCGACGTCGCAGCCGACGGTGAGCATCCGGGTGACACCGGCCGACCGGGCCGCAGCGACAACGTCGGCCGGATCGGCCTTCGAGGTGGTGAGATGACAGTGATTGTCGAACCACTCGGGATTATCGAACCACTCGGGCGTTGGGTCGGCGTCGGGTGTCACCGTCAGGCCTGTTCGGTCACGAACGATGCCAGATCGACCTTCTGGAACAGCGGCGTCGGCGGGCCGATGGGCGCGCCGGTGACGAGCGGGGGCCGCGTCCACCCGTCGACCGGGCCGAAGACCTCTTCCAGCGCGGCGCACGAGAACGGTAGGTAGGGGGCGAACAACACCCGCACACCGTTGATGGCCTCGAGCGCCACCCGCAACACGGCGCGACCGCGCTCGGCATCGGTCTTCATGAGTCGCCAGGGTTCGGTGGCGTTGAGATAGGCGTTCACCTGCTGGGCGGCCGACATCGCGACCCGCAGGGCGGCCCGCAGCTCGACCCGCTCATAATGGCCGGCTGCCTCGCCGAAGGCGGCATCGACCGCAGCCAGGAGCGCGGCGTCCTCGTCGGTCAGCGTGACCGCCTCCGGGATGCGGGCGTTGCAATTCTTGTTGGTCATCGACAGGACCCGATTGACCAAGTTGCCCCAGGTGGCCACCAACTCTTCGTTGACCCTCCGGGCGATCTCTTCCTCGGAGATTTCGGTGTCCGACTGTTCCGGCAGAGCAGCGGCTAACGCAAAGCGGATGGCGTCGGGCTGGAAGCGCTCGAGTCCCTCGCCGATGGTCAGCCCGATGCCCCGACTGGCCGACGCCTTGCCCCCCTTGAAGGTGACGTACTGGTTGGCCGGGACGTTGGTCGGGAGGTTGAGGCCCCCGTAACCCAAAAGCTGCGCGGGCCAGAAGAGCGCGTGGAACGGAATGTTGTCCTTCCCGATGAAGTAGAACGACTGGGCCTCGGGGTTGGTCCACCACCGCTTCCACCCGTCGGGCTCGCCACGGTTGATGGCCCATTCCTGGGAGGCCGACAGGTAGCCGATGACGGCGTCGTACCAGACGTAAATGCGCTTGCCCGGACCCAGGTCGTCGACCGGCAGATCGATGCCCCACTCGATGTCCCGCGTGATCGCTCGATCGTGGAGTCCCTCGTCGATCCAACCCAACGCCGAGTTGAGCACATGGGGGCGCCAGCCGACCCGTCCGTGCAGCCACGTTCGCAGCTGGTCCTCGAAGTCGGAGTAGCGGTAGTGAAAATGCTCGGTTTCCCGCAGAACCGGGGTGGCGCCGGAGATCTTGGATCGGGGGTCGACGAGTTCGACCGCGTCCAGCGTCCGCCCGCAGTTGTCGCACTGGTCGCCTCGGGCGTCCTCGTAGGCGCAGTGGGGGCAGGTTCCCTCGACGTAGCGGTCGGGGAGAAATCGTTCTGCCTGGGGGTCGTAGAACTGGTCGGATGTGCGCTTGTCGATGTGGCCGTTCTCGAGCTGACGCAGGAACATGTCCTGAGTGACTCGGGCATGGATATCGGTGCCGGTACTGGTGTAAAGATCCCACGAGATGCCCAGAGCTCGCCACTGATCGAGGAACTCGTTGTGGTAGCGATCGACGATGTCCTGAGGGGTGACGCCCTCGGCGTCGGCCCGCACGGTGATGGGGGTGCCGTGGACGTCGGACCCGCTGACCATGAGCACGTCGTTGCCCGCCAGCCGTTGGAAACGGGCGAAGATGTCGGCCGGGAGGTAGGCGCCAGCGAGGTGGCCGAGGTGCCGAGACCCTGACGCATAGGGCCAGGCGACGGCAACGAGAATGGGGGTGCTCATGGTGGATCAGGCTACGGCTTGCCTCAAACGACCTGACGTAAGGCAAGCGTCGGCACCGGCGCGGACCCTTGAGGCGGTTGCTCGGACTCGGCCAGTCGGTGATCGCGGACCAATTCGAGGGCGTCGAGCTGCTTCTCGAACTGGCGCGTGCGAGTGCCGACCAGATCGTCGTAACCCCGGTTGGCGGCCTGCAACCCGCGCCCGATCTTGTCGACCGACTCGCCGAACTTCTGCCACTGCTCCCGCACGCCGCCGATGGCGGCCAGGATCTCGTCGCTGCGCCGTTCGACCAGGAAGTTGTCGACCGACTGGCGGATGACGGCCAGCACGGCGAACAGACTGGTGGGTGAGCACAGCACGACCTTCTGGGCCAGGGCCAGATCGATCAGGCCGGGATCGTGCTCGTGCAGGAAGCCGTACACGCTCTCGTTGGGGATGAAGAGCAGCAGGTAGTCGACCGTGGTGCCGGGGTCGATGTAGGCCCGGTCGGCCAACTCCTTCACCCGGGCACGAACGTCTCGACGGAACTGCTTCACGTGCTGCTCACGGTGCGGTTCGGTCGTCGCTTCGAGCCACCGGAGGTAGTTGTCGATCGGGAACTTCACGTCCATGTGGACCATGTGCCCCTTGGGAAGTTTGAAGCTGTAGTCGGGCAGGCCCCCTCCGGCGAGCAGGGTCTGCTTGGTGTAGTTGAGACCCTCGACGAAGCCGGCCATTCGAAGCACGTCCTCGGCCATGCGCTCGCCCCACTGGCCTCGGGATTTGGGCGAGGCGAGGGCCTCGCGCAGGGAGGTGGTGGTGGCGGCCAGCTGGGTGGTGACGACCATGGCGTTGTCCAGCCGTTCGCCCAGTCGGCCCTCGTGCTCGGCCCGTTCACGCTGCATGACCGCGACCAGCTCGGACACTCGACGAAGTTCGCTGTGAACGCCGGCGACCTGTTCGACAACGGCCTGATGCTCCCGGTCGATCACGTACTTGCCGGCCTCGAGCTGGTCGCCCAATTTCGACGAGGCCACCGACAACGTGGCATCGAGGATGGCCTGCATGCTCTCGCCCCGCTCCCTTCGCATGGCGTCGAGCGCGGCCTGGGCCGCGATGCCCGACTGGGCCTGGGCCAACGTCTGAAGGCGCCGGACCAGCACGACTCCGAACACGACGAGGGTGGCCACCGCCAGGGCGATGGCGAGGAGGAGAGCGACAATCACGGAAGGCTTCATGGAAACGACCCTAACGACGGCCTGTGACAGCCTTCGGCGGGAGCGTTGCCACCGAAGGTGATTGCGGTCATCGAGCTGGGCCGCTACACCAGGAATCATGAACGACCTTTTCTCCATCGAGGGCAAGACCACCGTCGTGACGGGGGGCTCCCGCGGCATCGGCAAGATGATCGCCACCGGCTTCGTCGAGGCGGGGGCCAGGGTCTACATCAGCTCGCGCAAGGCCGCCGACTGCGACGCAACCGCGGCACAACTGGCCGAGATCGGTACCTGCGTCTCGATCCCGGCCGACCTGTCGACCCCCGAAGGTTGTCAGTACCTCGCCGACCGGATCAGCGAGCGGGAGTCGACGCTCGACATCCTGGTGAACAACGCGGGCGCCACGTGGGGAGCACCGATGGAGGGGTTCGGAGAGGACGCATGGGAGAAGGTCCTGTCGGTCAACGTCAAGGGCGTATACCACCTGACCAAAGCGCTCAAGCCGCTGCTCGACGCCGCGAGTTCGGCCGACGCCCCGGCGTCGATCATCAACATCGGCTCGATCGACGGGCTCCGGGTGCCGACGCTCGAGACGTACTCCTACTCGGCATCGAAGGCTGCGGTCCACATGCTCACGCGGCACCTCGCCAAGGTGATGGCGCCCGCCATCCGGGTCAACGCCATCGCACCGGGGCCCTTCTACTCCAAGATGATGGCCTCCACCCTCGACCGCCACGGCGACGCCATCGCCCGCGCCTGCCCCATGAAGCGACTCGGCCAGCCCGACGACATGGCCGGAGCCGCCATCTTCCTCGGCTCCCGGGCCAGCAGCTACATCACCGGAGCCATCATCCCCGTCGACGGCGGCATCGCTTCACTCTCCGAGTAGAATCAAGCCCGAGCCGGTCAACCCTGAAGGACGGCCTGGGTCTGAATGGTTCGGGTGACCATCTTGCCGTCGGGGCGGCAGATATCGGTCTGCACAACGATCGTGGTGCGCCCGGCGTGCAGTGGCGTCGAGGTGATGGTCACCGGTCCCTCGGTCGCGGCCCGCAAGAAGTTGGTCTTGGACTCGATGGTCGACGTACCAACCGCTCCCTCGGGCAGGTTGGCCACCGCGCACACCGCGCCCATCGAGTCGGCCAGCGCCATCAAGAAGCCACCGTGCAGAGCCGTGCCGACGGTGCACCGCTCGGGTGCCCACTCCGCGATGGCCACCGACTGGTCCGCGGCGTTCGAAACCACCTGCAGTCCGATCAGTCCGGCGAACGGCATCAGGTCCGCCACCATCGCGGTCAGGGCCGCGTCGACGACCGGCGACCCGTCGGCCGCTCCGGACTCGGTCGAGTGTTCGTTCATAGTTCGATCATCGCCTACGATCCGCTGCTTGCCAAGCGCCCGGTCCACGGTTCTTCCCCTCTACATCGGCGGGTTCATGGGCCCGTTCGGCACCCTGCTGGTCCTGCCGATGTTTCCCGAATTGCGCCGGGAGTTCGAAGCGTCGAGCGAGGCCGTTGCGTGGGGGCTCTCGGCCTACATGCTCCCGATGGCTGCCCTGTTGTTGGTGTCGGGCACCATCGGCGAACGCATCGGCCGCAGCCGGGCCCTCACCGCTTCACTCGGCTGTTATGCGGTCGCGTCGCTCGCCACCGCCGCCGCACCGACCCTCGCCCTGTTCCTCGCCGGAAGGGGACTTCAAGGCGCCTGCAATGCCTTCTTCACCCCCCTGCTCTTGGCCACCTTGGCCGACCTCACACCCCCGGGCGAGCTCGGCGCCAAGGTGGGGATCTACTCGAGTGTGCAGGCCGCCGGGGGCGCGCTCGGGCCCTTCCTCGGTGGCGTCGCAGCCGATGTCTCGTGGCGAATTGCCTTCCTCGGCCCGTCGCTCCTGGCCCTCGGGCTGATCTTCGTGCTCCCCCGTCAACCACGTGTCGCGGACAGCTCGACGGTCGCCGTCCGCCCGCTGTTGACCGGGCGGATGCTGACCATCGGACTTTCGGCCTTCTTCTTCGCCGCCGGCCCCTACGCCGGCAGTGTCCTGATCGGTTTGAAGGCGCGCGACCTGCTCGGGCTGGCCGCGAGCGACACCGGCCTCATCCTCTTCGCGGGGAGCGGTGCAGGCTTCGTGATGGGACCGATGTGGGGACGCCTGGCCGACCGAATCGGACCGGCGCGCAGCGGCGCGGTGGCCGCCCTGCTGTCGGCCGCATCGCTGGCAGCCCTGTCCCTTCCCGACCACTGGCTCCCCCTCGTCGCTGTCTGGATCGTCGTCGGCGGGACTTCGGTCGGCGTGATCACCGCGCTCGGCAACCTGGCCGCCACGGCGGTCAGCGCCAACAGGAGCGGCGCACTGTCGTTGTCGATGGCGTTCCGTTTCTTCGGACACGCGATGGGCCCGGTGATCTGGGTCCCGATGTTCTCCCGGTCCACGGCCTGGGCCTTCGGCGGCGCGGGGCTCGTTGGCTGCGTGGCCGCGTTGTTGTTTGCGGGGCTCAGTCGGTCGACGCCGAAGCCTTGAGCACCTCGAGCGCACGATCGGCATGGGCCGTCATGCTCACCTCGCTTCGCACGACGCCCAGCACCCGACGGTCTTGGCCGATCACGAAGGTGGCCCGCTGGTTTGGCAGCATCGCAATGCGCTTGACGCCGAACACCTTGGCCACCGTCCTGGAGGGATCGCTGAGGAGTGGGAAACCCAGGTCGTTCTTGTCGTCGAATTCCTTCTGTCGATCGGACCGATCGACGCTGATCCCGACGATGCGTGCCCCCAAGGCGCCAAACTCGGCGTTGAGGTCACGAAACCGTCGGGACTCGATGGTTCAACCAGGGGTCATGGCCTTCACGTAGAAGTAGACGACCAGCGGCCCGGTGGACAGCAGCTCGGTGAGCGTGACCATCTGCCCGTGCTGATCGACGGCACCGAAGTCCGAAACGACGTCACCAAGTTTCATCCCTGGAGGCTAGTCGGCGCTGTCCGAAGCCCGCGGCGGCATTGGAGGGGTGGCCCCAGGAATTTTTGGGGGATTCCCCCAGCAGTCGGAGGGCCCATCGTCTGGCTCACTGAGATCCATGCCAACGAGCAACGCAAGTACGAACCCTCCATCTCTCATCCCGACACCGCACTCGGTCACCGACATTGCGGCCTCGGCCCGAGCCGATCGGAACCGGGCCGTCGATCTCTATCGGGCCATCGCGATGGTGGCGGTGGCCATCGGGCACTGGCTGGCCATCGCCATCGCGGCCAAGCCCGGAGGGGGCGTCGCCGGCGGCAATGCACTGGAACAAGCTCCGCAGATGGCCTGGTTCAGCTGGGTCCTGCAGGTCATGCCCCTCTTCTTCGTCGTCGGCGGCTTCTCGTCGGCCATGTCACTCGATGCACACACTCAGGGAGCCGACGGCACGCCAGGTCGTCCACAGGACTGGGTCGCGGCCCGCCTCCGCCGGATGGTCGCCCCGGCCGTGGCCCTGGCCACTCTGTGGCTGATCCTCGTCGCGGCCGGCTACGCCGTGGGTCTCGGCGGCATGGTTGCCGCCGGAGCGACAGCGGCCGCGATCCCACTGTGGTTCCTTTCGAACTACACCATCGACACTGCGCTGGCGCCCTACGTGCTGCCCCGATTCCGGGCCAACCCGGCACGCTTCGCCCTGGTCGGGATGGGTGCCTTCGTGGCCATCGAATTGCTCCGCCTGATCGGCGTGCCCTGGGTTTCGTGGATCAACTGGGTGCTCGGTTGGCTGCTCTTCCAGGTCGCCGGCTTCGCGTGGCGCGACGGGCTCCTGCCGACCGGCCGTCGACTGGACGCCTACGCTGGTTTGTTCTGGGCGGGTGCGCTCGGTGTCGTCGCCTTCGGCCCCTACCCCACCAGCATGGTCAACGTGCCCGGTCTCGAACACTCGCCGACCCAGCCTCCGACCATCGCGCTCCTGCTCTTCGGCGCGGCATACAGCGCAACCGCGCTCGTGTTCGCGCCGGCCGTCACCCGTTACCTGGCGCGGAGCCGTCGAGCCTGGGCTCTGGTCGTGGCGGCCAACTCCTTCGCGCTTTCGGTGTACCTCTGGCACATGACGGCTGCGGTCGCGGCCAGCGCCGTGTTCTACGGCTTGGGTGCCCTTCCGGCCGCATCGGTCGGAACCCCGGCGTGGTGGCTCCAGAAGGTCCCTCTCCTCGCACTCTCGCTCGTGTTCCTCGTCGGCATCGTCGCCGCCGTCAGCCGCATCGAACGCAAGGCGCTTTTCGCCCCCCGGACCGCCTGGCAGGGTGGCCAGGTGAGCATGCTGATCGCCGCCGGACTGCTCTCGGTTGGCGTGAAGCTCTGGGCCGGGGGCGAGGTCGAGAGCGTGGTCCTGGGCTGCGCGATCCTTCTCCTGGTGTGGCACGGCAGGCTGTCGGCAACTGATCGCCCCAGCCGAGCCTCGGGTGCCCTGACCGGCTCATTTCGGGGTTGAAACTGCCGACGGGAGCCAAGTCAGAAGCCTGCGCTCGCCCTCGCCGTCTCGTTCGGCGCCATCTGGACGGGGTCTACCTGGCGCTCTCGCGGTTCTGGTGGCGTTGTTCCTGCTCTCGGGCCCAGTCTGGGCCGGCGTGTTGGTCGAGAACGCCATGCGGGGAGAGACCAGCGAGCTCGGGGAAGGCCTGGTGCTGCTGGACTATCAGTCGGGCACACGCCTGACAGTGAGCGGCACGACCGACTGGGACGACGGAACGTACACCGACACGCGCACCGGCAGCGATGGGCTGCTCCGGCTCGACCATCAGGGCGATGTTCCGGCCACGGCCAGCCCCGCTTGGTGGAACACCGCGTGGGGTCTTCGTCAGTGCGTCACCGTGAGCAATCCCGGATCGGCCCAGACCGAGCATCCCGTCGAGGTCCAGATCGACACGGCCGATCTCATCGCCAACGGGGAGCTGCTGGCCACCGGCGCCGACCTGCGAGCGGTCGATTCGACCACCGGCCTCGAACACCCCCTGTGGATCGAGGATGCGCTTCCCAGCACCGCAACCAGTGTCTGGGTCCAGCTGGCGAACGTCACGAACGGCAGCTCGGAGTTCTGCTTCTACCTGGGCAACCCGGCAGCCACGACGACCGTCTCCGACCAGCTTCGCATCTTCGCCTACACCACTCACAAGGCCCGGTACTACACGGGGAGCCGAGCCTGGAACGGGTCGACGCTGTCGCTCGTCAGCCTCGTCGACAACAACTCGGTCATCGTCGGCGGCGCGGCACCGGTGATCATGAACCGGGGCCAGGTTCGCACGTTCAGCGTCAACCAGAACACGATCATCGAGTCGTTCGGCCCGGTAACCGGCGCGTCGACCAGCGACGGCACCGACTCGATCGTGCCCGAGAGCTTCGCGGCTACATCCTATGTCTTCGCCGTGAACCGCAACCAGCAACGACGACGATCGAGTTCGTCGCCGGCGGTGTCCCCATCACCAGCAACCGGCTGGGCGTCGGCGGCGCTCCTTCGCTGACGTACACGGTCACCGTCGCCGATGGCGTGGTCGGGTTCACGGCCGACGCTTCGAACGGTGAAGCGGTCATGGTTCGGACAACCACGGGGATCCAGTTCATCGCATCCCACGTCGCCAACACGGGCTCGGACGGCCTCATCGGGGTGCCGTGGCGCGGCGAGCCGGTCTTCGGCGTCCGAAGCGTGAACACGCTCGTCGGTGGCGGGGCGACGACCGTCAACTACACCGCGCTCGGTTCCGACGGCTC
>JAQCHM010000050.1 GCA_027730885.1 Actinomycetota bacterium
GTCCGACCCCACTCTGACCAACGTGACGACGGAGGACTCGGCGGCGGCGTCTCCGACCGACCAGTTGGCTGAGGGGTATGGCGGGGGAACCGGCCAGTTCGGGGTGGTCGGCACGAGCAACGCCTTGGGTGTCGACTCCTCGACCTTCGTCGAAATGGTGTTGGTCGGCATGGGACAGGCGATCGGTGCGATCAACCTGCCGGTACTCGTCGTCGAGCGGACCGGCGGCCGGGTCCTGTGGGCATCGGATGCGTGGCTCACCCGCTTCGGGTGGCAGTCCCACGCCGCACGCTACGTGGCGTCCTCGACCGAGCTCGGCGAGTCACCCCTTCCCGCCCCGGGTGATACGTGGCAACGGACTCGTTCGATCCTGCTGCCCGATGGCGCCGAGGATCTGACCGATCTGGTGCTGATCGGTGCGCGGTGGCCGAACGCAGACACCGCCGAGCCCGACGCCGCCGAGATCGTGACGATGGTCGCGATCGAGCGGGCCAGTTCGTCGTCGGTCGTCACCGATCGGGCCGAGGTCATGTCGATCATCGACAGTGCCATCGAGGACGCGAACGACGGGTCCGTCGCCGTGCTCTAGGTCGATCTCGACCGGTTCAAGGTCGTCCACGATCTGGTCGGCAACCTCGAAGCGCGTCGCCTGCTCGAGATCGGCGCACGGCGCCTCGGGTCGACCGTTCGTGGCAGCGACCTCGTGTTCCGCTTGGCCTCCGACGAGTTCGTCATCGTCTCGTGGGAACTCGAACATCCGGCAATGGCCGAAGAGCTGGCAGAGCGTGTCCGAGTATCCATCGCGACGCTGCCAGGGCAGGGCCACGATCTCGCCTTGACGGCAAGCGTGGGCGTGGCCATCTCCGACGACGAGACCAGCGGCGAGGCCTTGCTGTCGGCGGCCGAGACCGCGGTCTACCTTGCCAAGGGCCGAGGACGCAACCGCGTGGCCGTACACGACGACGAACTCCGGAGTCGCAGTCAGCGTCTGCTCACCGTCGAACGCCAACTGCGTCGGGCCATCGAACAGCGTGACGTCGGCTTCGCGTACCAGCCGGTCGTCCACCTCGCCAGCGGCATGGTCCTCGGCGCCGAAGCACTCCTGCGGCTGGGCGGGGAGATCGGGTTGAGTGCGGTCGAAGTGGTGGCTGCTGCCGAACACAGTGGTCTGATGGGTACGCTCGGTTGTCTCGTTTTCGAAGGCGTGCACGAACAACTCGACGCGCTCATCCGAGATCCCGAGAACGACTACGTGGTCATGTTCAACCTGTCGGCCACACAACTTGCCGACGACGCTCTCAACATCACGCTCTCCCGCCTGGCCAACGACGACACCATTCCGCCGGGTCGCCTCGCCGTCGAGGTGCCTGAGGTCGTCGTGCGCGAACAGCGGGACGCGTTCCTCGAGCTGGCCGAGCGGATCCGGCCCCGATTCAAGCTGGGCATCGACGGCTTTGGAACCAGCTACGACTCGCTCACTCGCATCGACGGTCTCCCCATCGGCTACGTGAAGCTCCATCGCTCGCTCACTGCGACCATCGGTAGCGAGGCCGACAGCCGACATGAAATCGGGGAGATCATCGCCGGGTTGCGAGGCCGCGGGCTCACCGTCGTTGCCCTCGGCGTCGAGCGTCAGGACCAGGTCACGGTCCTGGCCGAGCTGGGATGTTCCATGGCCCAGGGCTTCCTCTTCGCCGGCGCCGTCAGGGCTGCAGAGCTTCGTGAGCTCATGGGTTCCGGGTTCGCCGACGCACTCATCTGATCGACGCGCCGACCTCATCCACGCGCTCTAGCCTGCGGGGATGGAGAAGTTCGGGTTCGTCGGCCTGCCGAATGCAGGCAAGTCATCGCTTTACAACGCGCTCACCGGCGGAAGTGCCCTGGCTGCTCCCTATGCGTTCGCCACCACCGATCCCAACATCGGCGTCGCCAAGGTGTTCGACGAGCGGCTCGAGGCCCTGTCGAAGCTCAGTGGCTCCGACCGGATCGTCCACGCCACGGTCCAGTTCAACGACATCGGCGGTCTGGTTGCCGGCGCCTCTCAGGGGGAGGGCCTCGGCAACAAGTTCCTGGCCGGCATCCGTGAAGTCGATGCCATCGTGTTCGTGCTCCGTGCGTTTCGTGATGACGACGTGCCGGGTCCCGACGATCCACTCGAGCACCTGGGCGTCGTCGAGACCGAACTGACCCTGGCCGATCTCGAGACGGTGGAGAAGCAGATCGACAAGAAGCGAAAGGCGGCCAGGTCCGACCGCTCCCTGCAGCCCGAGGTCGACGCAGCCGACGCGGCCCTGGCCCACCTCGCCGAGGGGACGCCGCTCTACCGCAGCGGCCTCGCCGACGAATACCGAACGCTCTTGAAGCCATGGTTCCTGCTCACCAACAAGCCGGTTCTGGCCATCGTCAACGTCGACGAGGAGCAGTTGGCCGACGTCGACAACGTCATCGCGCCGGTGCAGGCCGCACTCCCTCAGGCCCCCGTCTTCGGTGCGTGTATCCAGCTCGAGGCCGAGGCGGCCCAGCTCGACGCGGCCGATCGGGCCGAGATGCTCGACGCCTATGGGCTCGGCGAAGGCGCCCTGCCCCGGTTCATCAGCGCCGCCTATCACGTGCTCGGCCTCCGAACGTTCCTCACCACCGGCGAGAAGGAGACGCGGGCTTGGACCTTCCGAGTGGGATCCACCGCCCCGGAGTGCGCAGGCCGCATTCACTCCGACCTGCAACGTGGGTTCATCCGATCCGAGACCATCTACTGGGATGAGCTGGTGGCGATCGGGTCCTGGGCCAAGGCGAAGGAGGTCGGAAAGATCCGATCGGAGGGCCGTGACTACGTCGTGGCGGACGGCGACGTGGTGGACATCCGGTTCAACGTGTGAGCGCGGTGCGGATCCCGTGAACCCTCGTGACCCAAAGCCTGCCGTCGCCCAGGAACCGTCGGGCGCTTGGCTCGTGCGCGAGGGCAAGGTATTGGCGTCGATCGAGATACCGGCGACTCGCAAGGCCAGAGCCCGCGGCCTGCTCGGCCGAACCGAGGTCGAAGGGGCCATGTTGCTTCGGGGTGTGCGTTCGGTCCACACGCTGGGCCAGCGCTTCCATCTCGACGTCGCGCTCCTCGACGAGGAAGGCGTCGTCATCAAGATGCTCCGACTCAAACGCAACCGAATGTCGGCGCCGGTGATGCGGGCACGTGCGGTCATCGAGGCGGAGGCGGGTGCGTTCGGGCAGTGGGGTTTACAGATCGGCGATGTGCTCGAGATCCGCGAATGACGACCGGCCGGCTCTCCATCGTTGGAACCCCTATCGGCAACCTGGGCGACCTGTCGACGCGAGCAGTGGCGACCCTCTCCGAGGCCGACGCCATCGCGTGCGAGGACACCCGCCGGACCGGTCGTTTGTTGGCCCACTTCGGTATCGCCCGGACCGCGTTGCTCGTGGTCAATGAGCACACCGAACACCATCGTCGGGCCGAGATCCTGGAGCGCTTGGCCAGGGGCGAGCGGATCGCTCTCGTGTCCGACGCCGGGATGCCGCTCGTCTCGGACCCGGGGGGACGAGTCGTTCGGGCTGCGCTCGATGCCGGCTTTGCTGCGGAAGTCGTTCCCGGACCGACGGCACTGATCTCGGCACTGGTGCTCAGTGGCATCGCCGCCGACCGGTTCGTCTTCGAGGGCTTCCTTCCCCGAAAGGGAGAAGAGCGCCGCACTCGGCTGGCCGGCATCGCCGTCGAGCCACGAACCGTGGTGTTCTACGAGTCCCCGAAGCGCGTCCTGCGCACGCTCCACGATCTCATCGGCGTGTGCGGACCCGACCGTCACGTTGCCGTCGCCCGTGAACTGACCAAGCTGCACGAGGAGGTGCTCCGGGGGTCGTTGCCGGAGGTTGCGGAGCGCCTGGGTGAGGAAGTTCGCGGTGAGGTGGTCATTGTGCTGGCGGGGGCTCCTGATCCGGCATCACTGAGCGATCAGGATCTTCGGAGGTTGCTTGACGCTGAACGGGCAAGTGGCGCGTCGGCGCGCGACGCCGTCACCACCGTGGTCAAGCGAACGGGTGAAGCCAAGCGCCGGGTCTACGCCATCTCCATCTCCATCGACACCGACATCGATACCGACATCGATACCGATTGACGGAGTGAACCGATGCGAATCGACAAGTGGTTGTTCGCCGTCCGCGTCTTCCCGTCGCGTAGCCAGGCGACGGAGGCCTGTTCGCTTGGCCGTGTCCGGATCGGTGGCACCGAGGCGAAGCCGAGTTCGAAGGTCGCCGTCGGCGACGCCGTCGAGGTCCGCAAGCGCGATCGCACCGTGACGTACGAGGTCGTCGAACTCATCGACAAGCGGGTTGCTCCTGCGATAGCGGCCACGTGCTTCATCGACCGGTCGCCACGCCGCGAGGATGCCGACGCTCTGGCACCGAGTCGGGAGCGGGGGAGCGGTCGCCCGACCAAGAGGGACCGCCGACAGCTGGAGCGGCTCACGAAGATGAGTGAGGCGGATCGTTGTTCCCGGAGGGAGTGAGAACAACGATCCGCCTCGTGCCGATTCGTCCACTGTGCGGCGGCTGGTATGGACGAACCGGCGGGTCAAACGTTAGCAGGTCTCCCCTTGACCACGACACCGTAAGGGCGAACTCTTTTCCGTTCCTGACGCAGGAATTCTCCGTTCTTGAGGTTGACCAGGGAGAACCTGATCGAACCCCGAGAAACTTGAGGAAATCTTGAGGTTTTGGACTGGTTCAGGACGGTCCGAGACCCTGGAAGTTGGCGGGCCGTTTCTCGAGGAACGCGGCTACCGCCTCGCGGTGCTCGGGGGTTCGGTACGCGGCCTCGAGCGCCGCGATCTCGCGTTGCTGGGTGGCGGCGATGTCGGTCTCACCCATGTTGACGGTGAGGAGTTCCTTGACCCAGAGCAGATGTGGGGGCGCGTTCTCCGCGTAGCTACGCGCTCGCGCGAGGGCAGTGTCGACGAGCGCCTCGTCGTCGACCAGTTCGTCGACCAGTCCCAGGCGACTCGCCTCCTCGGCGTCGATGATCCGGGCAGAGAGCATGAGGTCCGACGCGGCGCCGAACCCGACTCGTTGCGGCAGGAACATGGTGCTCGCGAGTTCGGGGACGACGCCGACCTTGATGAATCGGGCGCTGAACCTGGCCGAACGCCCCGACACGATGCGGTCGAAGGGAAGGATCATCGACAAGCCCATGCCGATCGCCACTCCGTTGACCGCGGCGACCATCGGTTTGCTGCGGCGGACGAGCGCAACCCAGTCCGATCCACCGCGGTTCTCGTCGGCGTCGGTCCGCGTCCTTTCCGCAGGTTGTGCGCCTGCCTCCCGACTGTCGAGGCCGGCTTGGAACTCGGCTGCCATGTCGGCCCCGGCGCAGAACCCTCGGCCGGCGCCGGTCACGACGATGGCCCCGATCGATCGGTCGTTGTTCGCGGCCTCGATGGCCGACGTGAGCTCGCGACCCATCTGTCGGGTCCAGGCGTTCAGCCGGTCGGGGCGGTTGTAGGTGATGAGCTGCACGCCATCGCGTGCTTCGGTCAGGATCTGGGTGTATGCGTCCACCCTCACGACCCTAATCGGAGAGGCTCAGGGCACGCTCATCACCTGGATGGTGTCGGTGGCTCGAGCGGCCATTGCATGGCCCGAGATGACCACCACCCGATCGCCCGAATGGAGGCCGTAGTGCTGCTTCGACGACTGCAGCGCTGCGGCGATGGTCTCGCGGACGGTGGCGAGGTCGGGCTGGGCGCTGGCCGCTGATCCCCAGCTGAGCGCGAGCTGGCGAACGGCGCGTTCGTCGGGGCTGTAAGCGAGGATCGGGACCCGTGGTCGGAAGCGGCTGACCGAACGGACGGTGTAACCGGTGCGCGACAGACAGACGATGGCCGCCGCCCCGACCTGGTCGGCGACCCGCACCGCTGCCATGGTCATCGCGTCGGTGGTCACGGCGCCGAGGTCGTGCGTGGGGCGGGCACCTCGGAGTTTGTGGACCTGTTCGGCCCAGTCGTCGTGGTCGAACTCGATGTCGGCCCGCGCCGTGATCTCGGCCATGGTCGACACGGCGTTGACGGGGTCGACGCCGATCGCCGTCTCGCCCGAGAGCATCACCGAACTGGTGCCGTCGAACACCGCGTTGGCGACGTCGCTGGCTTCGGCCCGAGTGGGAGTGGGGGAGTAGACCATCGACTCGAGCATCTGGGTGGCGGTGATGACGGGGAGTCCGCCGGCGATGCACCGGCGAATGATGTGCTTCTGGAGGTGCGGCAATTCGGAGATCGGGTAGTCGACGCCGAGATCGCCGCGGGCGACCATGACCGCCCCCGAAGCGGCGATGATGCCTTCGAGGTTCTCGACCGCAGCCCGGGTCTCGATCTTGGCGACGACCAACGGACCGCGCGGTGGCGGCTCGACTCCGAGCGAACGGACGTCGTGGGCGCTACGAACGAACGAGAGCGCGACCATGTCGACGCCGGCCTCGATGAAGGCATCGGCGAAACGGACGTCCTCGGCCGTCGGGGTGGTGATCTGGAGCCGATCCGAGGGCACCTGCAAGCCCGGACGGCCCTGCACGCGCGAACCACGGAGTACTCGAGCGTTCAGGTTCGTCCCATCCTTGGACTCGACGACGAAGGTGACGTTGCCGTCGCCCAACGCCAGGCCGTCGCCGACCTCGACGTCGGAGACGAGACGCTCGTAGTCGGTCGAGATCACCCCGATCGACGACTTGGCCTCGCCGGCAGTGAACACGACCGGTGCCCCGTCCTCGAAGATCACGCCACCTTCAGGGAACGGTGCACAACGCACCTTGGGCCCCGGCAGATCGGCGAGGATCCCGACGTTGGTGCCGACCGCGGCCGCCGCAGCGCGAATGTTGCGGTACTTCTCGAGGTGCTCCTCGAGCTTGCCGTGCGCCAGCCCGATACGGGCGACATCCATGCCGGCGGCAATCATCTTCTGCAAGGTGCCGGGGTCGTCGGATGCGGGGCCGATGGTGGCCACGATCTTGGTGCGTCGCATAGGTGGCTTCTCCGGGTAACAGGATCGGGGCGGGCGGATCCGGGTCGCCACACCAGCGTCGGCAGGCCCTTGTCGATGATGAGCTTGGGGAATCGCGACGTCGTTGTCGGGCAGCTCGAATTGAGCTGCCCGATCCTATACCGTGCCCCCAGCTTTGGATCGGAGGCAGGTGTTGCAACGCAATCGGCTCTACCACGGATGGAGGGTCGCCTGGGCCGGAGCGTGGATCCAGCTGCTGCACGGGCTGCTGATGGTGCAGGCATACGGCCAGTACGCGGTGTTCCTCCAGGACCAGTTCGGCTGGAGCAAAACGACCCTCTCGGCCGGCTACACACTGAACCGGGTCGAGAGCGGGCTACTCGGCCCGGTGCAGGGTTGGGCCCTCCAGCGTTTCGGGTTGAAACGGGTCATGCGGCTGGGGGTCGTCCTGATGGCCGCCGGCTTCGTGGCCCTCAGCCGGATCAACAGCGTTCCGACCTTCTTCGCCGCGCTGCTCCTGACGTCCGTCGGACTCAGTCTGTCGGGATTCCTCAGCATCGTGACCGCGATCGTCCCGTGGTTCGAACGCAAGCGGGCCCGGGCCCTGTCGGTTGCCAGCTTCGGCTTCGCCGTCGGCGGCATGTTCATCCCGGCGCTCGTGTGGTTCATCGAAGCCTTCGGCTGGCGCACCGCGTTCTTGGTGTCGGGTGTCCTGGTCCTCGTGCTGGTGTACCCGCTGACGTCGATCTTCGGAACCGTGCCCGACGACCTCGACCTACCTCTGGACGGCGTCGAGCTGGCGGCCCCGGCGTTCACCGCCGAAGGCGTCTCCTCCCTTCACTTCACCGCCAAGGAGGCGTTCCGTACCAGCGCCTTCTGGATGATCTCCCTCGGCCATGCGTTCGCACTGCTCGTGGTCGGTGCCGTCATGGCCCATCTGAGCCTGTACCTCACCACCGAGCACGACTACACCAAGCAGGGGGCGAGCTTCGTCACCGCGGGGCTGACCGTGACCCAGCTGGTCGGCATGTTGGCCGGGGGGTTCCTCGGTGACCGCATGAGCAAGCGTGTCCTGGCCTCGGCCGGCATGCTCGGCCACATGGTCGGGCTCCTGGTCCTGACGTTCGCCACCAGCAACCTGATGATCTGGCTGTTCGTTCCGCTGCACGGCGTCGCGTGGGGGGTTCGCGGTCCGTTGATGCAGGCGCTTCGGGCCGACTACTTCGGGTCCAGCTCGTTCGGCTCGATCATGGGTGCTTCGTCGCTGATCCTGATGTTCGGCACGGCCGGCGGCCCGATGGTCGCGGGAATCCTCGCCGACCAGACGGGGGACTACCGGATCGGCTTCACCATCCTGGCCGTCATGGCCGGGCTCGGGATGATCTTCTTCGTGTTCGCGTCCCCACCAAAGCCGCCGAAACGAGCAAGTCCCTGAAACGAGCCAGCTCCCGAAATGAGCCACCGGCTGACTCGCATCGCCGCGCATGCCCGCACCGCACTGGATCGCCCTGGCCGACGCTGGCGAGGAAGTCCTCGTCAACACAGCGCTGTTACTGGCGGAGATCGACCCGAACGAGGACGGTAGCCGTCCCACCGACTGCCTTGGCTGGATGGCGCACGAGCAGGACATTCGCCGGGCCCTCGGGCTGCCTGCTCGCCTGACCGGGGTCTCCTCGGGTCTGGTTCAGGATCGCATCCTCGATGTCTGGCAGGAGCGATTCCGCAACGCCGTCGCCATGGACGGACTGCTCCGTCTCTCGGTCGGCGGCGCCCGGCCGGCCAAGGTGGAGATGACCTTTGGTGACGGCGGTCCAATCGGTGTGCTCGACCTTGACCTCCAGACGCTGGCCCGACTCGCCTGCGGTCGCGGTGAGCGAAGCGAGATCCTGCGCTCGGCGACGGTGGCCGGATCCCGTGAGGTGATCGACGCCGTGCTGGAAGTCGGGGTCATCACGCCCTGACTTTCTCGCTGGTTTTCTCGGCCAATTCCCTCTGAAACAGTGGCCGAACATGTCATTTCGGAAAAGCTTCGAGATTTCGTCTGGACGTGACCGAGGCCACATGTCTATCTTCTTGCGAACTTCGTACAGGCTCCACTCTCGAAAGGCCAGCGCGCAGACGTGTCATTCTTAGATGTAAGCAACATCACCGTCCGATTCGGGGGTATCACCGCCCTCGACAATCTCAGCTTCGATGTGGAGGAGGGAGAGATCTGTGCCCTCATCGGGCCCAACGGTGCGGGGAAGACCACGTTGTTCAACGTGGTCAGCCGTATCTACGATCCGACGGAAGGCACGGTGGTGTTCGACGGTGTCGACCTGACCGCTCTGGCTCCGCACCAGATCGCGCAGAAGGGCGTGTTCCGGACCTTCCAGAACCTGGCGCTCTGGCCCGGGATGACCGTGCTCGAGAACGTCATGGTCGGCAATCACACCAACACCAAGGCCAACTTCGTGCAGTCGATGTTGCGCCTGGGCACCAAGTCCGAGGAGCGGGTGCTCAAGGCCAAGGCCTGGGCGGCGCTCGAAGAGATCGACCTCGCCGATGTCGCGTTCCACCCCTGCGCCGGCCTCCCCTTCGGAACGCTCAAGCGCATCGAGTTGGCTCGTGCGCTCGCCGGCGATCCTCGCCTGCTCATGCTCGACGAGCCGGCTTCGGGCCTGACCCACGCCGAAGTCGACGAGCTCGGTGCGTTGATCCGCCAACTGCGGGACAGCCACAACCTGACCGTCGTGCTCGTGGAGCACCACATGCAGATGGTCATGGGCATAAGCGAGAAGATCGTGGTACTCAACTTCGGACAAAAGATCGCTCAGGGCCTTCCCAAGGATGTACGGGAAGATCCGAACGTGATCGAGGCTTACCTGGGGAGTTCAGCAAATGAGCAGTAGTGACAGAGGCGAGATCGTCCTCAAGGTCGAAGGAGTCGACGCCCGTTACGGCCAGATCCAGGCGCTGCGCGGCATCAGCTTCGAGGTGGCCGCCGGTGAAGTGGTCGTGATCCTCGGTGCCAACGGCTCCGGGAAGACCACGACGCTGCGCTCGGTGTGCAACATGCCGATCGTCCACTCGACCGGCTCGGTGATCATGAACGGCACCGAGATCAAGAAGAAGGACACCGCCGAGATCGTGCACATGGGCTTGGCCCACATTCCACAGGGCCGCGGCACGTTCCCCGAACTCTCGGTCATGGACAATCTCGAGGTCGGTGGCTACGTCCGCAAGGACAGCCTCGCCTCCGACATCGAGAAGTACTTCGAGCTGTTCCCCCGACTGGCCGAGAGAAAGGATCAGCTAGCCGGCTCGCTCTCCGGCGGCGAGCAGCAGATGCTCGCGGTGGCTCGGGCCCTCATGTCACGACCCAAGGTCCTGCTCCTCGACGAACCGTCGCTCGGACTGGCACCGCTGATCATCGAGGACCTGTTCCGCACGTTCGCCGAGCTGAACAAGACCGAGGGCACCACGATGCTCATCGTGGAACAGAACGCCAACCTTGCCCTCGGCATCGCCACCTACGGCTATGTGCTCGAGGCCGGCCAAGTCGTGCTCGGCGGGCCTTCGGAGCAATTGAAGAACGACCCGTCCATCCAAGCCGCCTACCTCGGCGCTTAAGAGTAAAGGAGTAGAGCAATGGGATTGTTACTACAGCGATTGTTCGATGGCCTCGAACTCGGCGCGATCTACGCCGTTGTTGCGGTGGCGTTGGTGCTGATCTTCAAGGCCACGACCCTCATCAACTTCGCCCAGGGCGAACTGGCCATGTTCGGTGCGTTCATCGCCTACGTGCTGGCCGTCGAGCAGGGCTTGCCGATATGGCTCGCCATCGGCATCGCCATGGTCATCTCGTCCGCCGCGGGCATGACGATCGAGCGAGTGCTCATCCGCCCCTTCGATCCGTCCGACCATTTGCCGGTCGTGCTGATCACCTTGGGGGTGTTCCTGATCCTCAACGCCGTCGCCGGTCAGATCTGGAACTACCAGCCCCGCGCCTTCCCGTCGATGTTCCCGAACGAGGCCGATGACTTCATCGGAGTCGGCGGTGCTCGCCTCTTCTACTCCTCGCTGGGCGTCTGGGGCATGTTGGCCCTCATGATGACGGTCCTCTACGTCCTGTTGAACAAGACCAAGATCGGGCTTGCCTTCCGGGCGGTGTCATCGAACACCGACTCGGCCCGCCTCGTGGGTATCCGTACCGGCCGAACGCTCATGTTCGGTTGGGCCATCGCCTGCGCATTCGGCACCCTCGGTGCATCGCTGGTTGCGCCCCGGCTCTTCATCCAGCCCAACATGATGGCCGCCTTGCTGATCTTCTCGTTCAGCGGCGCGGCCTTCGGTGGTCTCGACTCGCTGCCGGGCGCGGTGATCGGCGGTATCGCCATCGGGATCATCCAGTCGATCCTTGTCGGCTACCTGGCCGACTGGGAGCCGCTGTCGTTCCTGCGAAACCTGGGCATGGCCGTTGCGCTCGCCATCATCCTGATCGTCTTCTGGTTCAAGCCGACCGGCCTGTTCGGCACCGCACGCGTTGAGAGAGTCTGAGGGATAAACGATGAAGAAAGCAATGTTCACCTTCGCCCAGGGCGGCAAACAACACCGTACCTACCTGCTGATCGCATGGGGGCTGTTCCTGTTGTTCGTACTCGTGCTCCCTCATCTGCTCGGCGACCGGTACTACTTGGTCAGCCGGCTGAACCGAGCACTGTTCATGGCAGTCGCCATTCTCGGGATGAACCTGGTCATCGGGTACTCGGGCCTCATCGCCCTCGGCCACAGTGCCTTCATCGGAATCGGAGCCTTCACCACGGCCAGCTTGGTCCAGGATGAGGGTTGGGACTACTGGATGACCATCCCCGTGTCCATGTTGCTCACCTTCTTCGTCGGCGTGTTGCTGGGCATCCCGGCACTGCGCATCAAGGGGCTGTATCTCGCCTTGGTGACCGTCGCCTTTGCCAGCGTGTTCCCCAGTCTGGCCAAGATGCACTTGTGGGGCATCGACAAACGAACCGGGGGCGTGAACGGTAAGAAGATCGACGAGAGGGTGGCAGCGCCCGAATGGCTGCAAGGCATCATCGGTATCGGGAACACCCCGGACGAGCAGGCCGTCTACCGCTATTACATCATCGCCATTCTCAGCGGCCTGGCGTGGCTCTTGACCCGCAACCTGATCAAGAGCCGCTCGGGTCGGGCGATCATCGCCATCCGCGACAACGAGACCGGAGCAGCAGTCTCCGGAATCAACCTGCCGCTGTACAAGGTGCTCACCTTCGGTGTCAGCGCATCGTTGGGTGGCCTCGCCGGGGTCATGTGGTCGATGGACCGGGCATTCGCCGCCGAGCAGGATTTCACCTTCGTGCTGGCCATCGACCTCCTCGTCGGATTGGTCATCGGCGGCGTCGCCACCCTCCAGGGCGGCCTGATCGGTGCCTTGGTCGTGGTCTTCGTTCGTGAGTTGACCAAGGGCCTGCAGATCCCGTTGGGCTTCACCACCATCGACGGCGCCGGCCCGCTGTCCCAGGCCATCTTCGGCGTGATCCTCATCCTGGTCACCTTCTTCGCACCTGGTGGCTTGGCCTCGTTGACCAGGAAGATCAAGGCCAAGGTGATCCAGGTCGTTCCCCAGCCCCCTCCCGAGGCCCTGGTGGCTCGAGACGCTGCGATGGCCTGATCGGGACCTCCCCCAACTCGAACGCCCGCCACCCCGGTGGCGGG
>JAQCHM010000051.1 GCA_027730885.1 Actinomycetota bacterium
CACCAGGGCAACCCGCAGTGGCACCGGCGGGAAGGCGAGCGAACGGTTGGCCTCGAGCAGGCCTTCGGTCCGGAGTTCGCCGATGAGCTCGTTGCGCGCCGCCTCGAGTTGGCCAAGGGTGTGCGACGGGTCGATGAGGCTCATGATGAGCTGCACCCTGCCCTGCCGTGGGTAATAGGTCACCGAGCCGCGAATGCGGATCTCGACACCGTCGGTCATCCGAGCGGCATTGGTCTTGCGGAGGATGGCGTTGACCCGTTGACGGGCGTTGGTGAACAGGGCGACCGGGAGCGTGGCGGTCGGTTCCTCGCCCAGGTCTCCGCGCTCGATCAGATCGAAGTAGACGTGTCCGCTCGGCGACCGTTTCAGCCCTGAGATGACGCCCCGTACCCACACTTCGCTGGGGAAGGTCGTGTTGATGGTGGCTTCGACCTGACGGCAGAGTTCGGCGACGGTGTAGCCGTTGTCGCCCTGCGAGTCCACCCGAGGGACGGTATCGGGTAACCATCCCCGAAAACGCTGAGCGTGGTGGGTAACGTCGGCGACCTACGGCCGTCCGCGGCCCTTCGAAGCGAGTTTCCCATTGTCCGATCTCGTCGACAATCGTCACGTCGAATTGCCATTCGATCCACCGCTCGCGCTCGTGATCGACCTCGAGCCGATCATCAACCTCGCGCCCGGCCGGCGCAGCGACGCGGCCATCGACGGCCTTGCCTTGTCGGTCGTCAACCCCGACTCCGGGCGGGCCCACATCATGTACGTGAGCGAGAACCTGGCGTCGATGCTCGGATTTCGTCCCGACCAGATCCTGGGTCGCAACCCGGGCGCCTTGTTCGCGCCCACGACACCGGTTGGACAGCTCGATGCAGTGGCCACGCTGGTCGAGCAGGGCAAGCAAGCGACCGTGCGTCTGGCACTCGCACACATCAGCGGCGCCGCGGTTCCGGTGCAGGCTTCGTTCTTGCAGTTGCCGACGACGGCCCGTGGCTGGCCTACGTATCTGGCGGTGTATCGGGACCTTTCGAGAGGCGTCACCGAGGAAGAACTGTTGGCCGAGCAGTCGGCGTTGCTCGATGCCCTCGCTCGGGGCCAGCACATCAACGACGTCCTCCCGCAGGTGGTCGAGCGCGTCGAGCGGCAGATTCCGGGCGGATCGTGTTGGCTGGCGCTGGCCGACACGACGGGGAGGTTGCGTACCGTCGCTGCCCGGCATCGGGCCGATCTCGTCGATGAGGTTGTCGAGTTGCTCGACCAGCGATTCATCACCCAGAGTGGTCGCAGCTCCACTCCCAGCTATGTGCGGAGCTCTGACCTGCCCGATGGGTTGACGGCCGAGCTCCGGAGTCAGGACATTGACTCGTTCTGGATCTATCCCTTGGCCGGAGTCGGCTCGCAACGACGCGGCCTCCTGGTCCTGGCCCACAACGCTCGGCCCGGCCCCTCGTCGGGCGAAGATCGTGTCCTCACCAGCATGAGCCGGGTGGTGACCGTTGCCGTCGAGCGCAGCGTCACCGAGTCGAGCCTCGCCCACCAGGCGTTGCACGACGCGCTCACTCAGCTTCCAAACCGAGCGCTTATCATCGACCGCCTCGAGCAAGCCGTCGCCCGTCTCGGTCGTGAACGAGCCCGACTGGCTGTGTTGCTGGTTGACGTCGACCGGTTCAAGTCGCTGAACGATTCTTGGGGCCCCGAGGTCGGCGACGAGGTCCTGATCGAGGTCTCCCGTCGCCTGCGCCGGTCGGTTCGGCTCGGTGACACCGTCGGCCGCATCGGTGGCGACCAGTTCCTCGTCCTGTGCGTCGCCAACGGCGAGGGCGATGCAGAAGCCATGGCCGAGCGCATCGTGACCGCGGTCGGCGTGCCAGTGCAGTTGTCGCGAGGTGACGAGCTGCACATCACCTCCTCGGTCGGCTTGGTCGTGGTTGATCGTCCCGGTCATGCGCCGGCCAGCATCATCAGCAACGCAGAGCTTGCGCTGGCCCGAGCCGTCGAGTCGGGACGGGGTCGCTACGCGATGTTCGAGCAGGGCTTGCAGCAGCGGATCGTCATCCGTCACGAGGTCGAGCAGGCGCTCCACGTCGCCTTCACTGAGGACGAGCTGGTGCTGCACTACCAGCCGCTGGTCGAGATCTCCACCGGGCGCATGGTCGGGGCCGAGGCCCTGATCCGCTGGGACCGACCCGGCCATGGGCTTCTCTCGCCGGTCTCGTTCATCGAGATCGCCGAGGACACCGGCCTCATTGTGCCCCTGGGCGCGTGGGTCGTGGACGAGGTCTGCCGACGGTTGAGCCAATGGCCCGTCGGGCCCGACGGGGCCAAGCCGGTCATCTCAGTCAACCTGTCCGCCCGTCAACTGGCCGACCCCTCGTTGGTTTCAACCATCCTCGCGGCCATGGATCGCCACGGCGTCTCGACCGACCACATCGGCTTCGAGGTCACCGAGTCGATGCGGGTTGAGGACGTCGAGGTCGCGTCGTCCACGCTGAAACGTCTGGCTGCTCTCGGCTGCAAGCTGTCCATCGACGACTTCGGAATCGGGTACGCCACCCTCGACTACCTCCGGCGATTCTCGATGGCCGACGCCATCAAGATCGATCGATCCTTCGTCGACGGATTGGGCGAGTCACGCGAGGACACCGCCATCGTCACCGCGTCGTTGGCGCTGGCCGCGTCGCTCGGCCTCACGGTCGTTGCCGAGGGCGTCGAGACCACCAATCAATACGCCGAACTCGCCGACCTTGGCTGCGACTTCGCCCAGGGTTACCTGCTCAGCCGACCCGTCCCGCTCGAAGAGGCGCACGAACTGTGGCGTCGTCGTCAGCTCATCCTCCCGCCCGGCACGGTCAGCAGGCGGTAACTCGCTTCGTCCTCACCCCCGTTGGAGGACGTGTACCACGCACACCGCACCCACACCCACCATGTGGGCAAGTCCTGTCCGTGCGTCCGGTTGCTGGCGCGACCCGGCTTCGCCTCGCAGCTGGCGGACGATCTCGCCGATCTGCCCGGCACCGGTCGGTCCGATCGGGTGCCCCATCGCGAGCAGCCCGCCCGACGGGCTGACCGCGCATTTCCCGCCGAGGTCGAACTGGCCATTGGCGACCAAGCTCGCTGCCTCTCCCGGCTGACACAGACCGAGGGCTTCGGTGTACAGCAGCTCTTCGATGCTGAAGGCGTCATGGACCTCGAGGACGTCGAGGTCGGTCGGCTCGATCCCGGCCTGTTCGAAGGCGACCTTGGCCGTCTCGGCCGTCAATGCCGCGTCGATGCCCTCGCCGGGACCGTAGAGTCGCTCGGTGCGGGTCGCGGACGACAACACCCGGACCGCTCGGGAACGGTCGAGTCCGAGCCGGCTGATGGCCTCCTCCGATGCCACGATGACCGCCGCCGCTCCCTCGCCGACCGGGCAGCATTGCAGGCGTGTCATCGACCCCGAGATCGGTTCGGCCATGATCTCTGCAAGGCTGCGGATCTTCTGACGCTGGGCATTGGGGTTGTTGGCCCCGTTGCGATGGTTCTTCTCAGCCGCCTTGGCCACGGCCTCGGGCGACACACCGTGAGCCGACATGTACTCCGATGCAAGCAGCGCGAAATGGGTGAACGGGACGATGGTGCCGCCTTCGAGATTCGCCATGCCGGCCTCGGCTGGACCCATCGGAAGTCCGCCGCGCGGCTTGTCGAGGCCGAGCGCAAGCGCTAGGTCGCTCCGACCCGAGGCCACGTCGAGGCAGGCCTGGGCCACCGCGCTCGAGCCGGAGGCGCTGGCGTTCTCGATCTGCGTCATGGGTATCCCGGTCGAACCCAGACGACTGAGCATGATGCGACTGGCCCCCATGCCGAGTAACGCGGTTCCGGTGTAGGCGACCTCGACGTCGGCCCACGCCACGGCGGCGTCGTCGAGCGCCTGACGCACCGCGGTGAGGCCGAGGGTGACATAGGTGGCGTCGCTTCGGTGTCGATAGGGATGAAAGCCGATGCCCACGACATACACCGGACGTTCGGCGAGGAGGTTCTTCGTCATCGGTCGACTCCTGGCCCGCCGTGCTCGCGGGTGAACCGCAACGGCGGTGAGCTGTCGGGAGGTTCGGCGATGCCGTAGACCCGGTCGCCCACCTGGGCGCCGGCCGACTGGTCGGTGAGAACGGCTTTCAGCAGGGGACCGTCGTCCAGCACGATGGCCGCGACGGTGAACGGGGTCGGCGGCACCTCGCGGTGGTGCCGGTGCACCGTCGCGACGGCCTGCACGACTCCGGCGGCCCGGAGCTCGACGCAGTCGAGCTGGTCGATCAGGGCGCCGCAGGCCTCGCAGCCGTAAGGATCGGGAGGAAAGGCGACCCGCGAGCAGTGCCGGCAGCGCTGACCGATGAGGAACGGCGTGCCGTCGGAGGAGTTGCCCAGGAGTTCGGGTCTTGGTTGGCTCATGATCGAGACCTTACGACGGGTCGGGCGCAGTGGGCGAGTGGCAGCTCGCGAGTCCGACCGCGACCGTCCTCGCCGTTCCTGTCGAACGTCGCCTACAGTTCGGCCATGACGCCGGTGCTTGAAGGTCTACGGATCGTGGAGGGTTCGGCGTTCGTCGCCGCCCCGCTCGGAGGAATGACGTTGGCCCAACTGGGTGCCGATGTCATCAGGTTCGATGCCATCGGGGGAGGTCTCGACTTCAGCCGGTGGCCGGTCACGGGCGAAGGCGTCAGCCTCTTCTGGACCGGTTTGAACAAGGCCAAGCGCTCGATTCAGGTCGATCTGCGCAACCCCGAGGGTCGCGAGCTCATCACCAACCTGATCACGGCCCCGGGCGAAGGTGCGGGCATGTTCCTGTCCAACTTCCCCGAGACGGGTTGGCTCAGCGACGAGGCCCTCCGAGCCCACCGAGACGACCTCATCTACTTGAACATCATCGGTAACCCCGACGAGTCCACCGCCGTCGACTACACGGTGAATCCGTCGTCCGGCTTCGCCATGGCCACCGGTCCCACCGGTTCCAACATGCCGACCAATCACGTGTTGCCGGCCTGGGATACGGCCACCGGCTTGACGGCGGCCCTGGGCCTGCTCTCGGCCGAACGATATCGCAGTCGGACCGGCCTCGGTCAGTTGGTGAAGATCTCCCTGACCGACGTCGCGTTCGCGATGGTGGCCAACCTCGGTTATCTCGCCCAGGCCCAACTCCTGCGCGAGGACCGTGAACCGGTCGGCAACGACTTGTACGGCGCCTTCGGGCGCGACTTCCCAACGCGCGACGGCCGTCGGGTCATGGTCGTCGCCATCAGCTACCGGCAATGGACGTCGCTCGCCGACGCGACCGAGATCTCCGAGCACCTGCCCGCGATCGAGAAGGCGCTCGGCGTGAACCTGGCGAAGGAGGGCGACCGCTATGCCGCCCGCGACGCGATCGCGGCGTTCATCGCTCCGTTCATCGCCCGGCACGATCTCGCCGATCTGCGGGAGATCTTCGACAAGCACGGCGTGTGCTGGGGGCCATACCAGACGTTCAAACAGCTCTTCCTCGAAGACCCGCGGTGCTCGGTCGCCAACCCGATGTTCGCAATGATCGACCAACCCGGCGTCGGGCGGGTCATGGCGCCGCGCAGCCCCCTCGATTTCAGGGAGATCGACCGTCACACTCCGAAACCTGCGCCGAGGTTGGGGCAGCACACCGACGAGATCCTGCTCGATGTGCTCGGCATGTCGTCGCACGAGGTGGGCCTGCTGCACGACAAGGGCATCGTCGCCGGACCTGCGGCGTGAGTTCGACCTCCGACTCGCCCTCTCCCGACCGTTCCCCTGACGACCCTTCCTCTGACAACCCGTCCTCTGACGACCATGCCCTCGCCGCCCGGCTGGCCGCTCAGGCCGGCGTTGCGCTCCTGTCGTTCCGGGACGGCAAAGGCCGAGGCATCGACCCGTGGACTCTTCGAGACATGGGTGACCAGCTGGCGCACGACCTCCTCGTCGAGGAGCTGGCCCAGTCGCGGCCGCACGACATCGTGTTGTCCGAGGAAGGTGTCGAGGATCGGCGGCGGTTGAACGCTGCTCGTACTTGGATCATCGATCCGCTCGACGGCACCCACGACTATCCCTACTCCGACAGCATCGAGTGGGCAGTGCACGTGGCGCTCGTCGAGGATGGCCGACCGACCGCAGGGGCGGTGGCGGTGCCCGGAATGGACAGCGTGTTCTCCACCCGTGGTTCGTCGCTCGCCGACCGCGACGCACGCGATCAGCCACTGGTCATCAGCGGTCGCTCCAACGGGTTCCTCGGCGGCCGCGTCGCCCAGGCGCTCGGTGGCCGGCTCACCGCCTGTGGTTCGTCGGGCGTCAAGGCAATGCTCGTCGTCAACGGTTCGGTCGACGCGTACGTGCACGGCAGCGGGCTGTTCGAGTGGGACGTCTGCGCGCCGGCCGCGGTGGCCGCAGCGGCCGGGCTGGTCGTCACCGACATCTCGGGAGCCGAGATCCGTTACAACAAGTCGGACCCCATCGTTCGAGGTCTGGTGATCGTTCGCCCGGAGTACGCCGACGCGGTCCGCCGGGCCCTCGACCAGGCCCTCTGAAGTCGGGCGCGACCCGGCGCCTCAGAGGATCGCGTAGATGTCGTAGGTGACGTTCTGGGCATCGGCAGTTCCGATGCCGACAGCCTGGACATTGTTCAACCACGCGTATTTCTCGGATCCCGTCTCGAAGGTCGGCGCGGTGCGGATGGCCGTGGTGCCGTCACCGTTGGGTTTGCCGATTCCCTGGTACGTCATGAGGATCGACTCGTTGTCGTCGGTGACGAGTAGGAGGCGGACATCGAGATGCACGGTCTTGTCGGCCCGGCGGTGGACCCAGTCACCGGCGGGCGGCACGATGGCCCCCTTCAGCCGGGCGCCTTCGAACGAGCCGCCTGTCACCGGAGCGATGAATCGATGTCCGGTCGGTCCACCGCGAATGAATCCGTTGGCGGCCTCGCCGACGTGCGCCGTCAGGGTGAAGAGATGCTCGGCGGGAAGTGCAGTGGGAGCTGGGCTGTCAGACATGGGTGGATCCGTTCGTCGTGTTCTGGTCGGGTGGTCACTGTCGTACTCTGGTTCTGGTCACACCCAAGTGGCGAAATCGGCGACGGGGAACCGTTGGCTCTTGAGGGTGTTGATCGGATGGTCGGTATCGGCGTGGCCGAGGGCGACGCCGGAGAACAGCTGCAGCTCGGCCGGCGCGCCGACGAACTCGGTAACGGCTTCCTCGTACTGGGCCCATGCCTCCTGCGGGCAGGTGTCGAGGCCGGCCTCGGTGGCAAGCAACATGAAGGTCTGGAGGAACATGCCCAGGTCGGACCACTGCGCCGAACCCATCTGACGATCGACGTAACAGAAGATCGAAGACGGAGCGCCGAAGAACTCGAAGTTCTTGGCCATCTGGCGCAGCCGCGCCGGCTTGTCCTCCCGGGGGATCCCGATCGTTGCGTACATGGCCTCACCCAGTTGGAAACGTGCCGTCCGGTAGGGCTCTTTCAGACTCTCGGGGTAGACCGGGTAGCCGGCCCGACCTGGTTTGCGATCGCCGATGAACTCGCGGAATCGGGTCATCGAGTCGCCGTTGACCACATAGATCTTCCACGGTTGCACGTTGCCGCCCGATGGCGCTCTGGACGACTTCTCGAGGAGTTCTGCGATGGCCTCGTCGGAGACCGGGGTGGGCAGGAAGGCTCGGACAGATTTCCGGCGGTAGACGGCGGTGGTTACATCCATGCCGCATCTTGGTCTGTTCAGCCCGTGGTCGGCCAGCCCGGAACGCCTTCGTCGAGTTGGATGCCGAAGGTGTTCAGGAAGCCCGACACCATGCGGTAGAAGCCTGCGGTGACGACGAGTTCCATGAGTTCGGCCTCGTTCCACCGTTCGACCAAACCTGCGTAGGTGGCGTCGGTGACGCAGTCGTCGGCGCACAGGTCGTCGGCCAGGGCGATCAGAAGGCGATCGTCGTTGGACCACGCGTGGTCGGCCCCGGCAAGGCCCGCTATCTCCTCGGTCGTGAGTCCGCAACGAAGACCGATGTCGGTGTGCTGACCGAACTCGTACAGCGCCTGAGCGTTCCAGCCGACCCTCAGGATGACGATCTCTCTTTCGCGAGCCGGTAGTAGACCCTTGTTGAGGATGAAGCCGCCGAACTGGTTGAAGCGTTTCATCATCTTCGGGTGATGGCTGAGCACCTGGAAGATGTTTAGGGGCGTGCCGTCGCGGCTCACGGCCGACCGAAGCACCTCCTTTGCCTCCTCGCTCGGACGTTCGTTGGGAGCGACCCGAGGTGTAGCCGGGCGAATTCGAGAGGCGTCATGGCCCGGCATCGTCACTCCTGCACCAGCTCGATGAGCGTGCCAAAGCTGCCCTTGGGGTGGACGAAGGCCACCGTGGTTCCCCGAGACCCCGGTCGCGGCTCCTTGTCGATGGGCGTGGCGCCTGCGGCGACCATCGCGGCCAGCGCGGCGGCGCAGTCGTCGACCCGGTAGCCGACGTGATGCAAACCTTCCCCCCGTTTCTCGATGGCCTTGGCGATCGGCGAGTCGTCACGAGTGGCGGCCGTGAGCTGGATGTAGGAGTCGGCCACCTTCACCAGCGCCTCCTCGACGCCGTCGCTCTCGACGATCTCCCGATGGTGGACCTCGGCGCCGAACGCGGACTGATAGTAGGCAATGGCCGCCTCCAGATCACGGACGGCGATGGCGATGTGGTCGATTTCGGTCAACAGCATGGTGGGTGTCCTTGAGGCTTGTCGGATCAGTGAGCGAGCGAGTCAGTGTGGCGACGGAACCGGGTGATCTTGTCCTCGCCGATCCGAGCGCGTTTCTCGGGATCGGAGATGCCCTGGCCCTCGGCATCGGCGAGACAGAGCACACCGAGCTTGCCTTCGTGCAGGTTGTTGTGGATCTGATAGGCCGCCTCTCCCGTCTGTTCGAGGGAGTACACCGCCGACAGGATGGGATTGATGGCACCTCGGCCGATGAGCCGGTTCATGGCATAGGCCTCGCCGTAGTTGGCGAAGTGGCTGGAAACGATTTGCTTCAGCTTCATCCAAAGGTGTCGGTTGTCGTATTCGATCATGTAGCCCGAGGTGGCCGCGCAGGTGACGATGATGCCTCCTCGTTTGGCCGCGAAGACCGAGGCTCCCATGGTCTGTCGACCGGGGTGTTCGAAGATGATGTCGGGGTCCTCACCGACCAGCTCGCGGATGCGTGCACCGAAGCGGCGCCATTCGGATTCGTCCTGTTCGTGTTCGTTCTTCCAGAACCGATAACCCTCGGCCTTGCGGTCGATCACGGCGTGGCAGCCCATTTCGTGGAGGAGTTCGACCTTGTCGGCCGAGGACACCACCCCGACCGGAATGCCACCGCCGTTCAGGACCAACTGCACCGCGTAGCCCCCGAGGCCTCCGGTGGCGCCCCAGATGACCACGATGTCGCCCTGTTTCATGGTGGCCGCATTGTTGGACACCAACATGCGGTAGCTGGTGGACGCGCACAAGGCGTTGACCGCGGACTCCTCCCACGACAGATGCGTGGGTTTCGGCATGAGCTGGTTGGCCTTGACGACGGTCAAGTCGGCCAGACCCCCGAAGTTGGTCTCGAATCCCCAGATGCGCTGATTCGCGGCCTTCATCGAGTCGTTGTGGGCCGAAGGGTCCTGATCGTCCACGTAGTTGCACTGGATCGCGACGCGGTCGCCCGGCTTCCAATTCCTGACCGCGGACCCGACGCGTATGACGACGCCCGAACCGTCGGACCCCAGAATGTGGTACGGCAGGTTGTGACGCTGGCCCCAGATGCTCTCCCGACCGAGCCGCTCGAGGAAGCCGAAGGTAGGCAGTGGCTCGAAGATCGATGACCAGACGGTGTTGAAGTTGATGGAAGACGCCATGACCGCCACGTAAGCCTCGTCCGGTGCGAGTTCGGGCACCGGGACCTCGTCGATGTGGATCGCCAACCGCGGGTCCTTGTCCTCTGAAGCCACCCCGTCGAACATGCGCATGTCGTCGCGCCGCACGAACGCAGCCCGGTACGTCGCGGGTAGAGGCATGTTGGCCAACTCGGCGCCGCTGGCGTTGTTGTTGATGGCTTCGAGGAACTGCTGCATGGATGGCACGGTAGCGGCCGTGGGGATCGAGCGACAGACCGTTCCCGGGGACGGGACACGGGGAGATCGTCGAGGTCTTTGCGTGATTTGCGCTCACGCCGATCCGAAAATGACCGACTGGGTAGGCTGAGGAACGAAGGGATCCACCGTGCCATTGCGACCTGACGAGATCGAAAACCGAGAGTTCGCCACCAGTCTGAGAGGTTTCGACAAGCACGAGGTCCGCGCCTTTCTCCGTCGGGTTGCGAGCGACGTCGAGGAGCTCGAGACGAAGCTCACGAGCCGCGAGTCCGGTTGGGGGAGCGAGGGCGATGTTGGAGCCGGGAGCTTCGCCCCGGTGCTCGACGCGACCGAGATCGACCAAGACCGGTTCGGTATTCTGGGCGAGCGAATCGCCAACTTGCTACGCCAGGCCCATGAGGTCGCGACCGAGACCCGAGAACAGTCGGATCAGAAGGCAATCGAGCTTCGCTCGGGAGCCGAGGACGAGCTCGAACGAGCCCGAGTCGAAGCCAGCCGCTTGCGGGAGGAAACAGAGTCACTGAAGGCGGATGCAGACCGGCTGCACGCCGAGTCGGTGTCGGTTCGTCAGGAGGTCGAGGAGTACGCCAACCGGCTTCGGTCCGAGTCCGAGAGCGCTCACGCCGAGGCTGAGCAGCTCCGAAGCGAGGCGGAACGCGTGCGGGCCGACGCTGAGCGCCTGCGAGCCGAGGCTGAGGCCTTCCGCAGTGAATCCGAGGACTACGCGGCGCGCCTCAGGGTCGACGCAGAACAGGCCGCCGGCGACGCCCGAGACCGAGCCGAAATCGAGGGAGCGGCCCGGCTCGCGGAGCGTCGCGCCCTGCTCGAACAGGCCGAGGCCGAGGCGTCAGCCGCACGAGAGGCTGCGTTCGCCGAGGCGTCCGATGCCCGCCAACAGGTGGCCACATTGCTCGAGGAGGCGCGGGCGCAGAGCGAGTTCATCAAACGGGAGGCCGAGGAGATCGTCCGGACCAAGGTGCGGACGAACCTCGATCAGGCGCAACGACGTCTCGACGTGCTTCGTAACACCGAGACGTCGTCTCGCAACCGCATCCTCACCGCCCAGCGAGAGCTCGAGGCGGCGCTCAACCGGCTTGACGCCGAATCGGTGTCCGAGCTCGGCGTGCAGGCCGATCAGGATGTGCTGATCGAAGCCGAACAGCGAGCGATCGAAGCCGATTTCCCGCCGTTCCTCTCGCGCCGTTCTGCCGCCCCCGGAGCCGACAGCCACGACGAATTCTTCGAGGCTGGCGTTCTCGAGGGCGAGGTGATCGAGGCTCACGTCGTCGACACCGAGGACTCGGGGTCAGACGCACCTGAGACCTCCTATCGACCCTCCACCGATGCCTACAGCGCCCCCGATCTGGGCGAGGAGCCCGACGGCGGAGCCCACGACGAGGCGGAGACCGGCGACGTTGCGACGCCCGAGAACGAGGATGCGCTGGCTCGGCTGGTTCGCGAGGCCATGCAACGTGTGGTCGAAGACGCGCGGAACGAGAACCGCTGATCGGTCGTCGCCGACCTCGTCGGGATGAACGTCCGCCGGGTTGAGCGGTAGGCTGGGGGTTCCTTCTTCGACCTGAACGGGAGTGCTTCATGCCAGGGTCCTACATCGTCGCCGGTGCTCGCACCCCCATCGGAAAGCTCGGCGGCTCACTCGCGGGCTTCTCCGCCACCGATCTCGGCGGATTCGCCATCAAGGCTGCGCTGGCCCGGGCCGGCATTGCGCCCGAGGCCGTCGAGTACGTGTACATGGGTCAGGTGCTTCAAGCGGGCGCCGGTCAGATCACGGCCCGCCGGGCTGCGGTCAACGCCGGTATCCCCATGACGACACCTGCCTCTACCATCAACAAAGTTTGCCTGTCGGGTCTGAACACCATCTTCCTGGCCGACCAGCTCATCAGCTCCGGCTACGCGGATGTGGTTGTCGCCGGCGGTATGGAGTCGATGACCAACGCGCCGTACCTCCTCCCGGGAGCCCGCGCCGGATTCCGCGCCGGTGACCAGACCCTCGTGGATTCGATGATGTACGACGGACTCTTCTGCGCGTTCGATTCGTGCGCCATGGGCGCCGCGACCGAACGTGACACCGCGGTGGCCAGGATCAGCCGTGACGCCCAGGACGAGTTCTCGGCTCGCTCGCACGAGTTGGCGGCCATCGCCCACAAGGAAGGTCGGTTCGTTGACGAGTTGGTTTCCGTCGAGGTACCTCAGCGCAAGGGCGATCCCCTGCTGGTGGAAGTCGACGAGGGTGTGCGCCCGGGCACCACCGCTGCGTCTCTCGGAGGTCTCAAACCGGCGTTTGCAGCGGGTGGAACGGTTACTGCAGGCAACGCGTCCCAGATCAGCGACGGTGGCTCGGCCGTGGTCATGGTGAGCAAGGCCTACGCCGAGCGCCTGGGAGTCACGCCGCTCGGGGAAGTGGTGGGCTACGGGCAGATCGCCGGGCCGGACACCTCCCTGTTGACGCAGCCGTCACGAGCCATCCGCCATGCCCTGTCCCGCACCGAACTCACGGTGGCCGACATCGAGCAGTACGAGATCAACGAGGCGTTCG